>JAEUSA010000463.1 GCA_016788945.1 Leptospiraceae bacterium | reverse complement strand
CACCAAGCGGTCGCTTGAGATCTTCGTCAAAGAAAAAGGCACCGTCGGAAAGGCGGGCTCGCAAAACGCGCTCGTTGCCGCCACGAATATTTTCAACCGTGTTTTTGCCTGAAATGTCGGCGTTCGCAACAATCAGAAACCGGTTGCTGAGTTTGCCGGTGCTGTTAGAGCCTTTCTCGCGCAGGCCGAAGTAGCGCTGGTGTTGATTCATTTCTGAGAGAATCACACCGTCGGGCAGGCGCAGGTAATCTGGCGAAAATGAACCGACGACCACTGCAGGGCGTTCGACGAGATAGTTAACTTCGTCTAACAGCGCGTTATTTGCGATCAGCTCGAGTTTTTCCTGAGCGGCGGCTGTGTTAAGCAGGGTTAATATTTTTTCGCGGCGTGCCGCCGGTGAGGCGATAATCTCGTGCGCGGCGAGCGTAGAGGCATAATCTGCAGCGTCGGCTATCGCCAGCGGGTTCTTATCGAGAATAAAATGTCCGCGCACAGGACGAAACGGCAGGTGCTCGAGTAGGGTGTCTTTAACTTCTTCGCGTGAGAGATCCCACTTTGTTTTGCCATACTGCAAGAAGTAACCGGCAACAGGGCGCGCATAGATAGTGGGTAGGTCTGCCCAACGCATCGAACGGGGAAATCTCGATTCGCTGATCAGTGTGTGCAGCAATTTGGGCACACTGGCGCGCAATGTTTTGCCGGCATGTGTCACCGTGGCGCTGGCATATTCACCTTTTGGCCCGGCGTGAAATGTCACGTTTTCGGGAGCGATGCCGGCTTTTTTGGCAAAGCCAACCAGAGCCGGCGTTGGTTGGCCGTTCGCGTCGAGTGCCACACTTTTCGCTGGGCCCTGCAGGGTTTCGGTGATGTCTTCACCACGTTCTGCGATTGCGGTTGCCACGAAGGCTATACGGCGCGCGGTGCCGAAGACGGTAATTGCATCGTGCTTGAGCCCGGTGGCTTTAATGAGCTGCGGCAGGCGTTTTTCCCAGTCGGCGACGAGATTTTTTTGGTATGCCGCCGGTATCTCTTCGGTGGCCAGTTCAAATAATAAAGATGACGTCGACACCGAGCTGCGATCAGGCCTGCAAACACAGCGTAAAGATGAATTGAAGCCGTGCGGCACTCCTGTGCTGTGGTACATGGACAAGGCAACATTGAGCGGTAAAGGTGAAGCAGCGCGGTATCGCGTTGCTCTGACGGCGCGTCAGCATACGATTATCGCCGATGAACCGCCTGAAAAAGAAGGCGGCGATACCGCCATGACTCCTTATGAATTGCTGCTGGCGTCGCTCTCTGCATGCACGTTGATTACGGTGCGGATGTACGCCGAACGCAAAGGTTGGGATGCCGGCGGGGTGGCAGTCGTGACGGAACTTGAAACGGAAAAGGGTGACACCCGCATCGTACGCCGCGTGAATTTACCGGAGGCTCTGCCGGCCGAACAGCGCGAAAGACTTTTGGCCGTTGCCAACGCTTGCCCGGTGCATAAAGTCCTCACGGGAAAAATAGCTGTAGAAACCCTGTTGGGTGGTAACTGAAATGCGGCAGCTTTTTTTTCCGTTGTTTTTTGTTGCGACCATTGCTGCGAGCGAAACCAAAGAAAATTCTGCTATCGCAACTCTGGTCAATGATCTGGCGCAAGAAACAAATAAAACGGCTGCGGCGATTCAGACGGCGGCATCGGGAAATGAAATTGTACAGCAGTTAGAAAGTTGGTCTGTATTTTTTGACGGCTGGAAAAAAAAGGCGAAGGCCGCCGAGCGCCAGAATAAAGTGAAGTTACTCAAGGCGGCTACGCCACCGCCGGGCATAGAAAAAGAACTGCAGGCCTTTTCGGCTTCGGTGCAGGCACTGATGGAAGCTCTGCAATTAAAAATGCCACTAATAAGAGATGATCCGCAGCACGGCGCTCGCATCAAAAAGATCGTGCAGAAACTAAAAGAAATTTAAAGTTTATAGTTGAGGCAGATTCCAGTTCGGACGAACTCCCGAATAGGAATCTGTTAAGTGCATTCTGCTTTACAGTCAATCTCAGACTCGTGCGCTGAGGCATGGTTCGACACGCTCCCGACGGCTCACCGCAGGTGTCAGATGCTGACTTGTATGTTTTGGCGATTGACCTTGGCACATCTGGTCCGAAGGTTGCGCTTGTCAGTGAACAGGGTGAAGTAATCGATTGCGAAGTCGAATCGACCGAACTTATTCTGCTGCCGGGCGGCGGCGCAGAGCAAAACCCGGACGATTGGTGGCAGAAAATCTGTGCCGCTTCACAAAAGGTAATGGCAAAGAATTTGGTTCCGCGCGAAAAAATTTCGGCGGTTGCCGTAACTTCACAATGGTCTGGTACGGTCGCAGTTGATAAAGAAGGCAAACACCTGCATAATTCTATCATCTGGATGGATTCGCGTGGTGCGAAACACGTTGCGCAGGTAATGGATGGTCTCGTCAAGTTTCAGGGTTATGATGTCGTGAAACTTGCGCAATGGATTCTTTTGACTGCCGGTATGCCCGGCCTTTCAGGAAAAGATCCGCTCGCGCATATTCTCTTTATTAAGAACGAAATGCCCGGCCTCTATGCGAAGACGTATAAATTTCTCGAACCCAAAGATTATCTGAATCTCAAACTTACCGGTAAGTTTGCCTCGGCGCAGGACGCGATTGCGCTGCATTGGGTCACCGATAACCGTGATCTTAAAAAAGTTTACTACCATCCGGGGCTGATCAAAACGACGGGGCTTGACGTCGCAAAACTGCCCGATCTGTACAGTTCCACCGATGTACTCGGAGTGATTCTGCCCGAAGCGGCGCGTGATCTCGGCGTACCAGAAGGTGTCAAAGTTGTGCTGGGCACGCCCGATGTACAATCAGCCGCGCTCGGTTCGGGGGCGGTCGACGACTATGCAGCGCACCTCTATATCGGCACGTCATCATGGCTAACCTGCCATGTGCCGTTCAAAAAGACGGATGCCGACCATAACATGGCGACAATTCCTTCGGCGATTCCGGGACGTTATCTCATAGGTAATGAGCATGAAACGGCCGGTTATTGCCTCACCTACCTGCGCGATAAAGTGTTTTACCCGAAAGATGCGATTACACCCGAGGGTGCTCCGGCGGATGCATACCAGCGCTTTAACACTCTTGCCGAATCGGTGCCTGCGGGCAGTGATAAGCTGATATTTACGCCGTGGCTGATCGGCGAACGCACTCCGGTGGAAGACCATACTATCCGTGGCGGTTTCTTCAATATGTCGCTCAACACAACGCGCGCGCATATGGTGCGTGCCGTCTTTGAAGGTGTGGCGTATAACTCCCGCTGGTTGCTCGAGGCCGTAGAAGAATTCATCGGCCGTAAAATTCCTTTCATTAATATGATCGGCGGTGGCGCGCGCTCGGCGCTGTGGTGTCAGGTGCATGCAGATATTCTCAATCGTGAGATTCGGCAGGTTGCCGATGCGGTGCAGGCGAATGTGCGCGGTGTCGGCCTGCTGGCGGGCGTCTCGCTGGGGCGCTTTAGATTCAAAGATATTTCGAGCCGGGTGGCGATTGCAAAATCATATCAACCAAACCCGCAGAACCGGAAAATTTATGATGAACTCTATGGCGAATTTAAGAATATTTACCAGGCGCATAAGAAGATACATGAACGCCTGAACAAAGCGCACTGATTTCAGGCCGGCCAGCCGGTTGAAAACGAGGCGTAAAAACAGAGGAGAAATTATGGATCCCGAACTGATTGCTGAATACCAGAAAAAATTCCCGGAAGTTTTTGCTTTCGTCGAAGGCATTCTCGAACGTTTTCCCGAACTCGATCGTTTCATCAAATCACAAGGGCTCGTCAAATCGCAGATCGATGAGCAGGCCAAACAGGTTATGGAGACGGTTGCGAAAGACATGAAACCTTATCGTGACCAGTTTGAAGTATTTCGCAACCTGCCGAAAGAAGGCCGTTCTCATGCAGAAGTGCTCAAAGAACTCGAAGAGATGCAGAGCGTCGAACGTAAAAAATGGAAAGAAGGTTATGTTTCGGGCGCAGTCTATCACGGGGATGACGACCACATCGATTATATGAACCGTGCGTATACTCTGCACTCACAATCGAACCCGCTGCATTCAGACCTTTGGCCGAGCGCCAGTAAATTTGAAGCGGAAATTATCTCGATGACCGCAGGCATGCTTTCAGACGGCGCTCCGCAGAGCGTCCGCGATCAACTCTGTGGTTCTGTTTCATCGGGTGGTACAGAAAGTATTTTGCTCGCCATGAAAACCTATCGTGATATGGCGTTTCACGAAAGAGGAGTGCGCAATCCCGAGATGGTATTACCGACGACGGCGCACGTCGCATTTCATAAGGCAGCGCAATATTTCAAAATTAAGATGCGGCTCGTGCCGTTTGACAGTAATTTCCGCGCAGACCTTTCTGCCGTCAAAAAAGCGATCAATGGGAACACAGTAGTCGTCATCGGCTCTGCGCCTGCGTTCCCGCACGGTATCGTCGATCCGATTGAAGAGATGTCAGAAATGGCGCGCGCCAAAGGTGTTCCGTTCCACACCGACGCCTGCCTCGGCGGTTACATTCTGCCGTGGGCAAAAAAGATAGGTTACTCCGTGCCAAAGTTGGATTTCAATTTGCCCGGAGTAACTTCCATATCTGTCGATACCCACAAATATGGTTATGCAGCCAAGGGTACCTCGGTAATTCTATACAGAAACGAAAAAATCCGCCATCACCAGTTCTTCACTGCGACGAGCTGGCCGGGTGGCATGTATTTTTCCCCTACGTTTGCCGGTTCACGTCCAGGAGGCCTCTCCGCCGCGTGCTGGGCGGCGCTCGTTTCGATCGGTGAAAAAGGTTACCTCGAGGCCGCAAAGAAAATTCTCGCGACCGCCGATTATATCAAGGCCGAGATGAGAAAAATGCCCGACCTCAAAATTTTGGGTGATCCGCTCTACGTCATTGCCTTTGCCGCTGCTTCAGATAACATCGATATCTATAAGGTCATGGAACAGATGACCAATAAAGGGTATTCGTTGAACGGTCTGCATCGGCCGGCATGTGTACACATTGCGCTGACGCTGAGACATACCGAGCCCGGGGTCAAAGAGCGTTTTATTAGCGACCTTAAGGCCGCGGTCGAGTACGTGAAGGCAAACCCGTCAGAGAAGGGCAGTTCAGCGCCAATTTATGGCATGGCGGCTTCGTTGCCAGTACGCAGTGTTGTCGGTGATTTGCTGAAGACCTATATGGACGCCTACTATAAGGTATAGGCGCCCGCTATTTCTTCGGCAATCGCATAAGCGAAGAGGTTTCGATGCCTGTGCGGTCTTTTCTGAATGCCACACCTTCGCCGGCCTCTAACAGAAAAATATGATCACTGCGGCCAGAGACTCTGATTGCGTCGGTGATCATCTCCATTTCGCGCCCGCCGCGCCGGTAAAACGTGCTGTGGTGAATCGGAATCATGAAGTGAGCACCACAATCGCGTAAAATCTGTATTGCACCATAAGGGTTCACATGCACTGCGTTGCCATACCCCGAGCCCGTGCCGAAGCCACCTGAGGGGCCGACCGGAATCAGCGCCATATCGATCTTAAAGAATTCTTTTAGTTCGCGGAAATATTCTTCATGATAACCCGTGTCACCGGCGAAGAACACGGTAACCCCTTTGTATTCAATAATGTAGCCGTTGTAAGGTTCCCCATCCCAGATATTGTCGATTAGAAGCCGACCACCAAAGTGGCGCACCGGTACCGCGATGATGCGCAGACCGTCTTCTTCATACGAATATCCCGGGGTGACCGGGTGTTCGCGGTGCATAAGGCCCGCGGGAATGTACGCAAACCCGCTCGCCGGTGCGAACAGGTGTTTCGATCCCTTGAGCATGCGCAGCGATGGAGCGTCGAGGTGATCGAAATGGTTGTGCGAGATAACGATTGCATCGACCGGTTTGACCGTGGCGAGGTCAATGCCAGGTTCTGCCAGCCGCTTCACGACCGTGCCCGTGCGCATCGAAAAATTCGGGTCGGTGATAATCCACTTGTCGTAGATGCGCATCAGTACGGTGGCATGGCCGATCCAGTGGAATTCGACGTTATCGGTTCTGTGGTTTAATTGTGGCGCGGGTTTACCCGTGCGTACTGTTTCGGCAAAATTGCCACACGCCGCGAAAAGAAACGACAGCAACGCCAGCGCGAGAAATCTGCCAATCTGGGTGCGGTTTGGGCGAATCAGGAATAGTTGTGGCGGCCGGCGAATAATAGGGCAGTATAACCAAAAAGTTTATCAGTGGCAAACTATTCGAGACCGATTCGCTGCGTGCCTTGGTAGCGATAGAAACCTTCGGATTCTTCTTGTGCGATTGTGTCGGCTTCGGCGCCAAAATATTTTTTCCTCAGCTCCGCAATTTGCGATTCGGTATTGTTGCTGCCGCTTTTCATGATTTTGTCGCGTTCCGCGAGGTAATCTTTCCCCGAGTTCCAGCGCTGTTCGCGTTCATGGTCGAGATTATCCCAGCGTTCAAGCGTTGCCGAATCCATACCCATTTCCGAGCGTATCGTACGCAGCGCATGCCGTTGCTGGGTTGGCGACATGCCTTTGAGATCAGCCTGCACCGAGTCGACTATTGCATTGGTGATTTCTTGCTGGTGGCGCTCAAGGTAGGCTCTTGCCTGATCGCCATAGTTTTCACGCAGTACATCTTTAAAGTAAGCCAGTTTGGCATTAAGATCTTTACCCTGTGCGGTTTTCATATCGTCGATGGCCGCTTTCAGATTCTCAGCCCTCGTTTCTGCCGCCCAGATGTCTTTGGCGTTTTCGTCGCCGAAGAGTGAATTGCGCATTTCGCTGAGCAGTTTACGGCGGTCGGCACGCGTCATTTTATCAAGACGGTCTTTGTTGCGCGTTAACCAGTCGTTGTATTTGACCAGCGATGCGAGTTGGTTCTGTAATTTGCCGGCCAGTTGAGGGAATGCGGCTGCAGCGAGTTCGTTCACGCACGCGACCCAGTCATTCGGTTGTTCTTTCTGACAAATATTAATAAGCTCTTCGAGCATTTTTATCTGCACGTACGGTCGTGCGATGTGCTTGCCCCATTTTTCTCGAATCAACGCCAGCTTCTGTTCAAAAGTCAGCTCGCCGACAATGCGTTTGCCGCCGGTTTCGGTGAGCTCGTAGCGGATTTTTTCGACAGCAGACTCTTCATACTGCCGCACAGGGCGCGGGTTAGCCTGCAGGCGTTTCAGTTGTCTGATGGCGTCAGAATCGCGTGTGAAGTAAAAATATGCTCCGATCACGAGCGCTATGCCCGCTATTGCGATAAATAAATTGCGTCGTCTGCCGAAGAGTTCCATCGAGTTCAAGACAAAAAAAAGAGCGACTACGTCGCTCCTTTTTTGTCGTATTCAGTTGAGAATCAGTCTTTCACTGCAATAAAATCGATAATCGCAGCGTAGAATTCCATCTCATCGAAGGTGTCTGGCGGCACGCCGACGACGTCGAGGTGATCTTGATCAATCACACTTGAGGTGGATGTCATTTGGGTTGAAGTCGGTGCATTCAGGTTTGACACATAGCCTGTGTTTGCATCCTGAGTGATGTAATCAAGACACAGCAGGCATGAATTCCACTTTAGGCGGTAACCCATTTGCTGTGAGTTGATGCCGACAAGACCATCGTCATCCCAATCAGTGGCTGTGCCATTACCTGCACCGCCAGCACCGTCATTGTCACAATCATCAACGCAATAACCATTGCCGTCGATATTGTAGAAGCCATTGCGGAGCAAAAATAGCGCCGGGTTGACTGACAGGCCGGTCTGAGCAGTCACAAACGAACCGTAATAGGCTGCATAACTTGAGCTCACCGGGTTATTGGTGTTGAACAGTTTTGCACCGGTAGATAATCCGTCGGTGGAGCTGTAATCGTTATACACGAGTTGCTTCGCTCCCGCAAACGCATCGTTACCGCTGCGGTAGATCGAATTGCCATAAATCGTCGCGAGTGCCGCTACGACGCTGGTGACACCGGGCTTAAGGTCGAGAATGTATTTCGCGACCGGCGAACCGCGGTGAGGGGAAGAAATCGAAATCAGCACTTTCACAACCTGACGGCCTTTACGTTGGTAAAGAACCTTGGCTGCTTTGCGGATATCGAGCCCACCTTGTGAATGGCCAACAAGATTGATGTAGCTGACGCCTTGCGATGTCATGTACGATTCGATCTGATTAGCAATGTCAAGACCCCGGACCTCAGAAGATTGAAATGGGTACGTCGACGTCTGGTATGCCTTCTGGCTGCTGCTGATATTGCCGTTGCAGGTTACCTCGAGAAACTCATCGCAAGGATCACCGACAAAGACACCATAGTCATCGCCCCAATAGGAATAACCGAGAATGTCGTCAAAACCCGCCATCCCATGAGCGAAAACCACCGGGTATGTGGTTTTCTGGGCCGCTGCTGAAATTGCTGCAGGTGCTGCAGCTGAAACAAAAAGAAATGCGAGTAACAGTTTTCGCATTAGTTGTGTTCTCCCTCACGCATTAATAATCGCCATGTAATGATCGTTTTCACGGGGTGGGGTGAGCCAAAAAAAGAGTGAACATATGTTCATTTTGATGCACTGCAAACTGCTTTACATGCCATTGCCGACGCGGTTGCGGGCGTTATAGTGCCGATCAATAAGAAACGCTTTTTCTTGTCGGTGCTGCTCTCAGCGCAAACGCTTGCGGCGCAGACAACGCAGACGTTCAAAAGCGACAAGCCGATCATATTTGAATCCGACAAAACGACAGTTGCCCCCGTTATTAAAAAGCTGATCTTTATCGATTTCTATAATGAATCAAATGACGCGAACGTCAAATGGCTGACCGATTCGATCGGTGAATCCATTTTTGAACTGACTAAGAACAAATATAAATATACCCGCATCGAAAATAAGGTATGGCGTGATTATGCTGCCGCCAAGGGTTTTAAGCCGCAAGATTTTTACGATGTAGAAAAACTACAGGCCATGGGGTTTGCCCTCAAAGCCGATGGCATCATTTTCGGAAAGTTCTCTACGACGACCGAGAATATCGAAATTACCGGAAAAATTCTCTCGGTGGTAGACCGCGAAATCATCGCTGAGAAAAACGTCACCGTGCCGTTCTCGAGCCAGATGTTCGAAGACGTGCAAGAGGTCTCTGAAACTCTCGGCAGCCGCATTAAAGACCTGTTTTATCCTTCGGACCGCGGTGCGCTCTGGCGTTCTGCGGTGTTGCCCGGCTGGGGCCAGTACTACAAACAGCGCAAAACTTGGGGATATATCTACGGTGGCGTGATCGGTACGGGGGCAGCTTTTACGTTATTCTCCTTTATTATGTTGCTTTCTTCCAAAAAAGCCTATACCGACTACAAACCCGAGCACGTCGTGACCGAACCGCAAGGTGAATTCGGTATCAAAGACCCGGCTGCGGCGCAGGCACAATTTACCAAGCTGCAGAACACGGCAGATCAATGGTACCAGATTGTGACCATCAGCGGTCTCGTGACTCTGGGCATCTACGCTTGGCATCTTTTCGACGCTTGGTTTTTTGAAGGCAGCTATATTGAGCTCACGAAAGCCAAAGCTACAGCGATGGATTTCCATAGCAGGCCCAATGGCTTTGGTGGTATCGTGAGGATTTCATCCGATCGCGAGTTGTTATCTGTAAAAGTGGGTATTGCCTTTTGAAGCGGAATGCGGGTGTTCAACAGGAATCAATCCAGAACCAAGTACCGGCGCACAACCCGCCATATGCTCGCCTTCCGCCAAGTTTTGCGATTGAGGGTGCTCGAATACTTGCAGTTCTAACGCCGTCACAATATGAGATGCGTAATACGAGCAGATAATCGTTCCAGCCTGCCACGTTTCACGAAACGGTCGAATGGTTATTGCTTTTAGCGCTGTAATATGAAAGTTCTTCTGAATTACTATATATGGTGCTACCCGCAAGCTTTCAACAAAGCCCTCGGATTCAGATAGGCGCCACATTCAGTCGGAGCAAAATGCCCATGTAGGCCGTAGACGTCATTGGCAACTATAGTCTTTGACGGCATGTGTGGAAAAAAAAGTTCTGCACAAACTAATCTCCGCAGGGGTGTTGCATGAAAAAAATCTCTGTTTTATGTCTTTCTTTCACGTTCTTCCTTCCCTTTTGCCAAAAGTACAGGCAGGCTGGTGCAGGTACAGGCCTGGACGGTGTCATTGCTGCGCCAGGTGAAACAGAAATATCCGCTACCATCACCCAGGAAAACGGTGGTATCGTATCCTTTCCACAAATAGCTGAGCTTTCTGTTGGTGTCGGCGCACTGGATGAAGATACCACGATTTCAGCGAAGAAATTGCCCAAACCAGACC
>JAEUSA010000394.1 GCA_016788945.1 Leptospiraceae bacterium | reverse complement strand
ATAACGGTATGAGGTCAAAATTTAATTCAGCTTCTCTCTGCTCCAAAAAATCTTATACGGCAATTGCATACAACGTCTATTCCACGTATGGCGTGTAATCCCCACACGTCAAATTCTTTCCCCAAAAAACACACTTTTTTCCTCCACACTACCGCGTTTACGCGTATGACGTGTAACATCGCAACAACCCCCGCCACTATGTTACGCGCATGGCGTGTAACGCCCGCCAGACAGCAACCAATCTACTTGGCCACTGTGAATACACCAGAGAAGCGCCTAAAAGTCGTTTAAGCGTCTATTCGGGTTGGCATAATCCTTCGCGGGGGAAATTCAGAGGATTCGAAAAATGGTTTACGGCGAGATTGTTCTATTTATGTTCTATGGATGGAGGGCGATATGGTCGAGGAGATTGAGCGCGAACTCGAGATGGTTTTTGGCCGGTCTTTGGCGCGCATTGCCCTTGCTGAAATGCGGGCCTATGTGCAGCAGGTGTATGCTCATCTTGATGCCGGCAAGCTATCTGATGTGTTGCAGCACCTCGAGCAAGTTCGGGGTAAAACATTGGGACCGTCGCAGGTTTTTGATTCGCTTTCAGCCCCGCCCGGGAAGACTACGCGGGCGCAGCGGGTAATGCGAGCCCAGTTGCGCGCTGAGGTGGAAAACTTGCGGCGCTTGATCAAGGTGCGCAATTATTCCTCGGCGACTTTCAGGAGTTACCTGCGCGACATACTGGCATTTGCAGACTATTTACGCAGTTGCGGCGAAACGCTGACGCCGCAGATTGCTGAAGAGCGCGTGGTGGATTACATGTTGTTAAGGCGCGCTGCGGGCGTGAGGGCGCAGAGTTTGCGCAGCGTGCGCGCGGCGTTGAAGCTCTATTGTGAGGCGCAGGGGGTGCACCGCGAATTCAGGTTAATCAACACCATGCGTTCGGGTCGATCTCTGCCGCGCGTATTGAGTGCGAAAGAAGTGGCGCGCGTGCTAACCGCGATCAAGAATGAAAAGCACTGGCTGCTGGTTTCGTTTCTTTATGCTGCGGGTTTGCGGATTTCCGAAGTGGTGCGCATCCGCGTGGGGGACATCGATCTTGAAGGCCTGACCTTACGCGTTGCGCAGGCGAAGGGCAAAAAAGACCGCATTACCATTATTTCGGAAAAGCAGGCCGAACTGGTGCGTAAGTACAGCGCCGGCAAGCATGGCAGCCGTTTTTTGGTTGAATCGGCACAGCGATTGGGTCGGCCGATGTCGATACGGTCGCTGCAGCACGTGATTGAGCGCGCGATGAAGGCAGCGGGAGTTCAAAGCGGGGCGTCAGCGCATACGCTGAGGCACTCATTTGCGACGCATCTGTTAGAAGGCGGTACGGATATCCGCCATATACAGAGATTACTTGGGCATGAACATATCCGCACGACGGCAACCTATGTGCACGTTGCCGTGCGGTCGTTGAAGAATATTCAGAGCCCGTTATGAAGCCTGCGGGCCGAGTACATAGAAAGTCTTCATTTCACCTTTACCTTTAACAAGCATCGTGCCACGCTCGGTGATGATGAATTTGCCCTTGAGCATTTCAGCGACACGTTCGGTGACATGAATTTTACCGGCTTCACCGTGGCTCTCCATGCGGCTGGCGGTATTTACGGTATCACCCCAGAGGTCGAAGATGAATTTTTTGGTGCCGATGACACCGGCTGTGGCTTCACCCCTATCGATGCCGATTCTGAGCTGAAGGCCGCTGACGGCATGTATCATTTCATGAATTTCATGGGCGAAATTCACGATACGCTCTAAGTCGTCGTCTTGCGGTTGGGGTATACCGGCGACCACCATATAAGCGTCGCCGATGGTTTTGATCTTCTCTAATCCGTATTTTTCAACAAGGATGTCGATCAGCGAAAAAACCTCGTTCAGTCGGCGCACAATTTCGGCCGGGGGTGTGCGCGACGATATTTCCGTAAAGCCGACGATATCGGCGAACAGGACGACGACAGGGTCATAGTGATCGGCGATGGTCGTCTCGCCGCGCTGCAGGCGGGCCGCAATATCTTCGGGCAGCACATTGAGCAGCAGGCGCTCCGACTTTTGTTTTTCGAGGTTGAGGCGAATATCGGAGCTGCGCGAGAGTTTAAAGAACAAGCGCACGACGAGGAATACCACGGCGAATGTCGAGCCGAAGGCGAGCAGAAACAGGCCGTCGTAGATCGACGCAGAGACGTCGACGAGGCGGTGGTTAGTGAGTTTGATATAATAGCTGGCGGCAAAGCCGATCGCACCGGTGATAAGACCGTAGGCAACACCGAAGCGGCTGTTATAGAAGATGACATAGGGCAATGCCGGCAGCGCGAGATAGAACATGTAATTACCGATTTGCCAGCCAAGAATATAGGTAAAGATGAAGATGTGGAACTGCACGAGCGTGGTAAACAGCAGGCGTGCGGCGATCGGACGCCGGTAGCCTGCAAGGACGGCGCAGAGCAGATAGCCAAACAGCAGCCCGGTGTTGAGCAGATGGTTGGTTTTGACGTGCGCAATATGCAGAACGAAATAAGGCACGACGCTGTAGACAACCGTGATAAACATCACGATCGCGAGCAAAAAGTTGAAGATATAATACGAGCGCTTCTCGAATTCGAGCATGCGCTCGGTGACACCGAGGTTACGGTAGCGGGTGATCAGGTTGGTTATCATGCCCTGCCCCGCATTTTGCCGCTAAATCTGCTTATTCGGGTTTCACGCGCAGAAAGTAATTCGGGTACCGCAGCGCGAAGACAAGAAACGCTACAATGAGCAGGGTAATGATGCACGAGTCAGCATAAAAATGCCGGATATCGCGCGAAATATAGGCGAAGATGCCGTACAGGTTGATGAAGGTGATGATACCAAAGAATAGCAGAAACGCAGTGAGCCCGCCATTGGATTGCATCTGTTTATTGGCCCGCAGTATCGGGCGCGTCACGAGAAAGAGTTTCACATAGTATGCAGCGTTGTGCAGCATCGCTACCGTGAAGATGCCGTCGATGAAGGTCGGTTTGCCGGTATAGAAATACTGCCGCGGGTCGTGCGGCATTACTTGTGGGGCGATAAGGTTGATCAGCGGAATCGCCAGCGTGGCGACGATGCCGGGCGCAAAGGCAACATACGACATACGATCGGGTTCAAAATTCTCATGCCCCGTTGCTTTGTAGAAGTAGTACACGCCCGGCCCGATCAGAAAGTTGATGCCGACAAACACATAATTAAGCCAGTCGGGTTTGAAGAACATGGTATTGAGATTAAACCACGCATAGAGCTGCGTAACGCCCATCACAAAGCAGAG
>JAEUSA010000361.1 GCA_016788945.1 Leptospiraceae bacterium | reverse complement strand
TTAACGTGCGCATCATCGCACGAAAATGCGGCGATCAATGATCGTCACCCACTTGCGCCACTTCAAATTTATCGACATTTGACTGAAAGAAAAGCTGCTGCAAGGCGCGCATGCTGTCGGTCATATCCGAGACGAATAATTCTACACTGGCCGCCTGAGCATCGCGCATTAATCCCCGGTCAGATAAAAGCGTACGCAATTCGATCGCTGTCTCTTCTGCGCTGTCGATCAGCTTAAATTGGGGATACAGCCGCAGAATCGTGATAGCAATCAGCGGATAGTGCGTGCAACCAAGCAGCAGGTATTCTGTGCCTGCCGCAGCGAGCGGCTCAAGATAATCGCGCAGAATAAGCTCCGCGGCTTTGCTTTCTGCATAACCCTCTTCAATCAGCGGCACCAGCAACGGGCATGCCTTGCTGATCAACTGCTGTGAACCATGGTTTCCTTTGAGTGCCTTTTCATAAGCACCGCTCGAAATGGTGCCCTTGGTGGCAATGAGTCCGGCAACGCTACCGGCTTTCGCCTTGTGCGTCAAACTGCGCACCGCCGGATCAATTACACCGAGCACGGGTATATCGGTCATGTCGCGAATTGCGTCGAGCGCATAAGACGACGCCGTATTGCAAGCGACGACGATCGCCTTTACATCGCGCGCGAGCAGAAAGCGCACAATTTCACGCGAATACCGTATGATAGTGGCGCTTGATTTATTGCCATAGGGTACACGCGCCGTATCGCCAAAATAGATCAGATTTTCGCCGGGCAGTTGGCGGTGAATCTCGCGCAGCACCGTGAGGCCACCGAGACCTGAATCAAAAACACCAATACTTTTTTGATTTTGCGACATCATGCGTGGGCGGCTGCACCGCCCGCGCATGATGCTGCCATATGCAGATTAGCCATTAGGCTGGTTTGTCCAAACCGAATACACTGTGCACGAGACGAAGTGCGTCTTTACCGCGGTCTTTCGCAATCACGCAGGATATTTTGATCTCACTCGTCGAAATCATTTCGATATTGATGTTGTTGTCTGCGAGCGCCTTAAACATGCTCGCGGCGACGCCCGTGTGCGATTTCATTCCGACACCGACGGCTGAAACAATGGCGATACTGTCGTCGGTCGAAACCGAACCGGCGCCCCATTTTTTGGTAAGCGCTTCGAGGGTTGATTTGGCTTCCGGAATCGCTGCAACAGGCAAAGTGAATGCAATGGTGTTGGTCTTGTCGCGCCCGGTGGATTGCACGATCACATCGATATTGATCTTTTTTTCGGCAAGTGCAAGAAAAATCTCTGCGGCAATGCCGGGCTTGTCGGGTATATCGGCAACCGTCATGCGTGCATCATCTGATTTGAGGGTAACACCGGTAACTGTAATCTTTTCCATAATTTCATTCTCGCTGACTACTTTTGTTCCTTCGTTATAGTTAAAGCTGGATTTTACGTGGATCACCACGCCGTATTTTTTGGCAAACTCAACCGATCGGCTGTGCAGCACCCCCGCACCCAAAGACGCGAGTTCAAGCATCTCGTCATAGCTGATCTGGTTTAATTTACGCGCTTTCTCAACCTTGTTGGGGTCGGTGGTGTAAACGCCGTCGACATCAGTATAAATTTCGCATTCTTTGGCCTTGAGCGCAGCGGCGAGCGCAACGGCCGTTGTATCAGAGCCACCGCGACCTAACGTCGTGATATTCTGGTTCTCGTCAATTCCCTGAAAGCCGGCGACGATGCAGACCTGTTTGTTATCGAGCTCCGCCGTGAGGCGCTTGGTGTCAATCGCCTCAATGCGGGCGTTTGAATGATTGCTGTCGGTCAGAATATTGACCTGTGCACCGGTGAAGCTCTTGGCAGGTACCTGAACCTCATGAAGAGCCATCGCCAAAAGCGCAATCGAAACCTGCTCGCCGGTCGAGAGCAGCATATCCATCTCGCGCTTTGGCGGGTTTTGCGAGATTTTGCCCGCGAGATCGACGAGCTCGTCAGTCGTGTGGCCCATCGCTGATACGACGACGACCAGCTGGTAGCCTTTTTCATAGTAGCTCTTGATACGGTTGGCGACGCGCTTAATGCGCTCGGGATCGCCCACCGAAGTTCCACCGAATTTTTGGACGAGAATTTTGCTCATGGGACGCGTATTTTTGCGTCATGCTCGTAAAAGGAGACAGCGCGTTAAGGCATTTCTGCCTCGCGGTTCACTCACGAGTATTCCGCAATGAGATGAATCTTATGCATAGTGAATCTTCACGGATTCCATGGCTTTTTTAGCCCGCTCGCGCGCTTCTTCATTAGTTTTGCCGGTCGCCAGAATCACCCCAAGCCTGCGCTCACCGTCAATCTCAGGCTTCGAGAACAGGCGGATTGACACCTGTGGATCAGAGAGCGCCGCTTCAAGGCCGGTGTAGCTCAGATTCTGCGACTTGCCCTCGCCGAGAATTACGTAAGAGGCCGACGGCGCGACGACTTTAACTTCAGGCATCGGCAGGCCCAGAAGAGCACGGGCATGCAGAGCGAACTCTGAATAATTCTGCGAGATCATCGTCACCATGCCCGTATCATGCGGCCGCGGCGAAACTTCACTAAACCAGACCGTATCTCCTTTGACAAAGAGTTCCACACCAAAGATTCCATAACCGCCCAGCGCGCTGGTGACGGCCTGGGCGATGCGCTGCGATTCCGCTAGAGCTTTTTCAGTCATCGGGTGCGACTGCCAAGACTCATGGTAGTCGCCATGTACCTGACGGTGACCGATGGGCTCGCAAAACAAAGTACCCCCTCCATGTCTGACGGTCTGCGACTCGGAGGGCGTCGTGCCCGTCGCAGACCCGAGACCTCCGTGTCTTACGGTCTGCGACTCGGAGGGCGTCGTGCCCGTCGCAGACCCGAGACCTCCATGTCTAACGGTCAGTAACGTGATTTCATAATCAAAATCAATGAAACCTTCGGCAATCATGCGGCCCGATTTGCCACGGCCGCCCTCCAGTGCATACTGAAATGCCGGCTCGATGTCAGCCGCCGACTTTACAACGCTCTGCCCCTTGCCCGAAGAACTCATAATGGGTTTGAGCACAAAAGGAAATCCAAGTTTCTCTGCGGCACCTTTAAGCTCTGCAAGTGACTCAACGAAAAAGTAAGGAGAGGTTCTGATCTTCAGTTCTTCGGCGGCGAGGCGACGAATGCCTTCACGGTTCATCGTCAATTGCGCGGCACGCGCCGTCGGCACGACACGAATACCCACCTGTTCAAATTCGCTGAGTACTTCAGTGGCAATCGCCTCAATTTCCGGCACGATAAAATGCGGATTTACCTCTTTAATGACCGCGCGCAATTTCTCTGCGTCGAGCATCGGTATTGTGAACGCGCGGTGGGCCACCTGTTGTGCGGGCGCATTGTCGTAACGATCGACGGCAATCACTTCGCAGCCGAGCCGCATGAGTTCCATCACGACCTCGCGGCCGAGTTCGCCTGAGCCCAAGAGCATCACGCGGGTCGCCGAGGGTTTGAGTGGGGTGCCGATTGTCAGTGCCATGCGCGGCAAATCGGGTAAGCGAGAGCAGGGGCAAATTCAATTGATGACCGCGCGTGTTGCATTCATCTTGACATCGCAATACGCTGTTCTTGGTGCCATTATGATCAAACCGCCGACCTACCGTTGGGTAATCCTCCTTCTTTTTATGCTCCCCGCAGCAATGAGCCAGATGCTGTGGCTCAACTTTGCGCCGCTTTTGACCGCCGTGCAGCAGAAATACCGCGTAGACGAACTGACCTCGAACTTACTCATCATGGTGTTTCCGCTGGTTTACGTGCTCATTTCCGTACCAGCAGGATTTCTCACCGACAAGCGCGGTTACCGCTTTGCCATCATTCTCGGCAGCGTCATTATGACAGGGTTTGCGGCGCTTAGAATCTATGACGGGCCGTTCTGGTTCATGGTTGCCTGCCAGACGGGCATTGCCATCGGTCAGCCGTTTATCATGAATGCGATCTCGAAGCTTGTTGCCGATTGGTTTGAGCCCGAGCATAACGCACTCGCCACTGGCCTCGGCACCCTCGGCATGTTTATAGGCATGGCGCTTGGCCTTGCCTTAGCAGTGCCCTTCACACAGATGTTTGGCACTGCAGGTTCGATGCTCGTCTATGCCGTCATGACTGCAATGAGCACGTTGCTTTTTATTTTGTTTGCGCGCGAAAACCGCGGCGTGCGCGACAGCGCCACTGCCGAGATGGCACGTGATCTCAAAATACTTTTGAAATCCGCCAATCTAGTTCGTCTGTTCGCGATCGCATTTCTCGCACTCGGTTATTTTAACGGTTTCACGAGCTGGCTCGAACAGATACTCGTACCCAACGGCGTCAGCGCCGAATCGGCCGGCAATGCCGGTGCTTCGCTCATCGGCGGCGGCATTCTCGGTGCGGCCATTATTCCGGCGATCTCAGACGCCGCGCGCCGGCGCAAGCCATTTCTCATCTCATGCTGCATTCTCGCCGGCGCGCTGACCTATCCACTCAGCCGATCAACCGACGGTGCTGCACTCTATGTCATGAGTGCGCTATTGGGTTTTTTCTTTTTGCCCGGTTACGCTCTGCTGCTCTCGGCGACTGAAGAATTTGCCGGCAAAGAAAAAGCAGGTTCGGCTACCGGTCTTTTGATGTTGTTCGGCAATGCCGGCGGCGTTGTCGTCATCATTCTCATGGACATTGTCAAAACCAGCCCGCGCGACTGGAAGAATGCCGTGTATCTGTTGCTCGCGACCATTACGTTGTCTTTGGGGCTCGCGCTCATCACCGGCGAATCATTTCACCGGCGAGACCATGCCAAAACGCCTTGACGAAGCCCCGCGCATTTATTGCGGTAAACGATGAAATTTGAGTTTTGGTCTAGACTATTGCTTTTCACAACAATCTTCGCATTTGCGCCGATCGGCTGCAAAAAGAAAGTTCACGTGCAATGCTCTGATTCGCCGAAGAGCGTCAGAATGAACACCGAGCAGGCGTTCATTGCCGTATGCCCGGCAAATTGCGCATCGGCGTTTGGCAGTGTCTGGGGTTCGGGGCCGTACACAACCGACTCGTCGATTTGCCGCGCGGCAATACACGGCGGTGCTATCAAAGATGCTGAAGGCGGTGGCGTAACGGTGAAGTTACGCCCGGGACAAGGCAGCTATTCTGCAACGGTAGCAAACGGTGTGGCGAGCGGGTCGTGGGGCGCGTACGACTCCGGTTTTGACGTCAAATAGGACCACCGGCTAAACAGCCGGCAGCGTCGCCAACGCCTTCTTCAGATCAGCTTCTGACAGCGTAGAGTCTTTCATTGCACCCTGCATATATTGCGTATACGCGCTCAAATCAAAATGCCCGTGGCCTGAAAGGTTAAACAGAATAACACGGCTTTTGCCTTCCTGATCGGCTTTTTTCGCTTCGACAACCGCCTGATGAATTGCATGTGACGACTCGGGCGCGGGCAAAATACCTTCACTGCGCGCAAAGGTAATCGCAGAACCAAATATTTCATTCTGCGTCACTGCGGCCGCTTCGATCAGACCCTCGTGCACCAGCTGCGAAACGAGAGCCGATGCGCCATGATAGCGCAATCCGCCAGCATGAATGCCTGCCGGCATGAAGTCATGACCGAGTGTGTACATTTTCACCAGTGGCGTGAGGCCAACAGTGTCGCCGAAATCATACGCATAACTGCCGCGTGTCAGCGTCGGGCATGCAGCCGGTTCGACCGCGACAATGCGCACATTCTTACCGTGAATTTTTTCGCGAATAAACGGAAAGGCAAGACCGGCAAAATTGCTGCCGCCGCCATGCGAACCGATAACGACATCGGGAAACTCACCGGCAATCGCCATCTGCTTTAGCGCTTCTTCACCGATGATCGTCTGGTGCAACAGAACGTGATTGAGCACCGAACCCAGCGCGTATTTCGTGTCTTCGCGCTGCGCTGCATCTTCAACGGCTTCTGAAATGGCGATGCCGAGCGAGCCGTTCGAGTTTTGATCCTGCTCGAGAATTTTGCGGCCGGACACCGTATCGGTTGAGGGCGAAGCGACGACCTTCGCGCCCCAAGTTTCCATCAGCGCGCGGCGGTAAGGCTTCTGTTCATACGACACCTTCACCATATACACTTTCACTTCGAGACCAAAGAGCGAACCCGCGAGCGCCAATGAAGAACCCCACTGTCCTGCCCCGGTCTCAGTCGACAGGCGTTTCACACCTTCTTTTTTGTTGTAGTACGCCTGCGCGATGGCGGTGTTGGGTTTGTGACTGCCCGCCGGTGAACCGCCTTCGTATTTGTAATAGATGTGGCTGCGTGTCCCGAGTGCCTGCTCGAGGTTGTAGGCGCGAAACAGCGGTGCCGGGCGCCACAGCGTCAGGTGATTCAGCACTTCTTCAGGAATATCAATGAACTTCTGCGTCGAGACTTCTTGCTCGATGAGCGCCATCGGGAAGAGCGGCGCTAAATCTTGCGGGCCAACGGGCTGCTTCGTTCCCGGATGCAGCACCGGCTGCGGCGGGTTCGGCATGTCGGCGATGATATTGTACCATTGCTTCGGCATCTCTTTTTCAGAAAGTAAGATCTTGCGTGTGTTCATAAAATCCTCACTGCGGGAACAATAGAGGATAAAGACATCTATTTATATATTGTGTCAGCATAAAAAAGAAAAGCCTGCGAAAAACTCACTGGCTTTTTATAGCAAACTGCCTTCTTAATGCGCGCCCGGAGGGCACGATGCCCGAGGGCGTGCATGCACAGGAGGTGCATCTGTTGCGCCCGAAACTGGACGATTTGCGAACTCCCAAATGGTAAAAATTTGGGAGCGATTGTGCATTCATGCGCTCAGAAGTAAGTCATCAGAATCTCCATGAGCATTCCTCTCTTAGCAAAACCTGCGTTTGCCAAACCAAATCCGCACGAAACCGGTACGTTTTCAGTACATTATGGATCGACTTGATGATAATCATAGGTTACCACGCCCGGCTTATGCGGCCCGGATACAATGGAGTTCTCGACGAATTTGGAACTCAAATTCTCTGCTCTGACTTCCTGAATTAAAGACAGCCAAAGTTTTCCGATTCGATCAGCTGGCAGTTTGCTCCAGTCTGCATCTTGTAACTTTTGGGAAATTTGTTTTTCCATGTTTGCCAGAGCAGAGAGCC
>JAEUSA010000460.1 GCA_016788945.1 Leptospiraceae bacterium | reverse complement strand
GTAACACCCCGGCTGTGTCGACAGCCGCCAGTCGGTTTCGCGCGGTACCACCGATCGTTGTGAAAGTACCGCCCATATAAATCGTGGAACCGCTGATCGCAAGGGCGCTCACAGTGTTATTGGAATCGGGATTCCAGGCCTGCAAGACGCCGGCCGTATCAAACGCCGCTAAGCGGTTTCGTGCCGTGCCGCCCATCGTGGGGAAGTTGCCCCCCGCGTAAATGTTGGAGCCGCTGACTGCCATGGCACTCACACTGCCACCGGCGTTCGGGTTCCAAGCCTGCAATGTACCGCTCGTGTCGATTGCGGCAAGACGGTTGCGTGCTGTACCACCTACAGTGGTAAAGACACCCCCAACATAAACGGTTGAGCCGCTCACAGCTATAGCAGACACTATGCTACTTGGATTGGGATTCCAAGCCTGTAAAGCACCGGCAGTATCAATCGCTGCCAAACAGTTTCTACCGGTCCCACCGATATTCGTGAAAATGCCGCCAACGTAAATCACGGAGCCAATGGTCGCCATGGCCCTCACATAGTCGCTACCGTTCGGATTCCAGGCCTGCAGCACCCCTGCGGCGTCTATCGCAGCCAGCCTGTTTCTGGTCACACCACCAATGGTAGTAAAACTTCCGCCGACGTACAGGTTTGAACCGTTCATGACCATTGCGTATATAGGACCATTCGCATCGGGGTTCCAGGCCTGTAGCACCCCTGCGGTATCTATGGCTGCAAGACGATTTCGGGTCGTCCCACCAATCGTGGTGAAACTCCCACCCGCGTAGATGGTAGAACCGCTGATGACAAGGGTTTCAACGGTGTTATTCGCAACATCAGGGTTCCAAGCTTGTAACACACCCGCGGTATCTATAGCTGCGAGGCGGTTTCGGGTCGTACCGCTGATAGTAGTAAAAACGCCACCGGCGTAAATGGTCGAACCGCTGATCGCAAGAGTGGTCACGGCGCTATTTGCGTCGGGGTTCCAGGTACCCAAACTCCCGTTGGCCTTAATATGCGCCAGTCTGTTACGGGCCGTATTGCCGATCTTAGTAAAACCGCCTCCAATGTACCAGCCGCCTGCACCGTCGGTCACAGCTGCAAAGACCGTACCGTTGATACGTAAATACGAATAACTAGCAGGTTTGTCACCTGCACTCATGGAGAGTGCGATGCCATTTGAATACGCATTGCCCACGCTGGTAAAGCCGCCGCCCAAATATAGAATGCAGCCTACCTTCACGATGGCATTCACACTATTATTCAGCGCTAAGTCACCATTCTTGGCCTTCGGGCAGACATCGGTGGTGAAGGTACTGGAAACCGGCGCCAGCGCGTTACCACTTTTGTCTTTAATATTCTGAGAAAGCGCGATGGTGTAAGCGGTGTTCGTGAATAAAGAAGTCACGGTCGTAAACGTAAAGGCCCTATTCGTTGCATCAGCGGCGATAGAGCCTGTGGCGGCATTGCCCGACGAATCTTTGAGCGTGAGGGTCGCGCTGTTAATCGTTGTCACATCCATCTCTTCATTAAATACCACCGTTATCATCGGTTTATCACTCACTTCTGTCGCCCCATTGGCTGGGCTGATGGACAGCACCTGCGGTGGTGTGAGGTCTTTCTGTGTGAGCTCAGCTTCAAGCTTGCCCTTGCTCTGGCAGGCGGTGAGCATGCCAATGCTGATGAGCGCAGCGAGCAGGCGCATTGAAAGTACAGATGATGTTGTTGATTTCATGGTTGAGTTCGAGTTTTTCATTTATTCTCCCAGGGTATTAGAGCTTGAAAGTCAGCGCAAAATCAGCCGCGAGCGTCTGCCCCGTGGCGCCGCTGTAGAAGACATGGTAATAGTTACCGCCCAGCTCAAGCGCGAGCCAGCTGTAGACGGCAAAGCCGAGGCGCACGCCACCCACGGCATACGGCGCCATCGTCTTGATCTCGGTCGAACTCAGTGACTGGCCGGCCGAAGCCGCGGCGACGGTCTTGTTGTCGAACGACATCTTCACGATGTCGTAATGCACACCGCCGCCCGCAATCGGTTGCAGGTAGAAGCGCGATCCGATGGGTTGCCGCCACGCCAGCGCGCCATGGCCGCCGGCGCCCTGCAACGAAACCGAAACGGGTGTCGAGTCGAGCTGGTACTTCAGTTCGTCGCTGCCGAGACGCAGCGACGCCGCTGCAAGCAAGCCGAGTTGTTCTTTGAAGATCCCGAAATGTTGAAACTCGAGCTGCATGCCAAAGAAATTTTTGAGATCAGTTGAGGCATAACCGCCGCCGCTCGTCACCGTGCGCGAGGCAGAACCCATTGCGACGGGAACAAACGAACTGCGAAAAGACAACCGGTTCGTCGTTTCGACAGGCGCCGAATATTTGCCGCTCGCCCATTCTTTCTGGTCGGGCAAAACCCCCGCGGCTTCGGCGGCGTTGCGCTCGGCGATCTTATCGATTTCACCCGCGAGCACCTGGTCGGCCGCACCCTTGATTTCGAAACTTTTGATCTCTTTGTGTTTGGCAATGTCGAGCATGCGCACGCGCGTGCGTATCTCCGGTTGCGTCGAACCCTTGCGCGTCTCGATGATAAATCCGCCGTACACGACGAGATCGAGTTTTGCCGCGACACCGAGGTTATACGCCGCCGTTTGGGTGAACAAATCTTCGTCGGGTATCTGGATTTCTTTCATCACCTCGCGCCATTTGGCGCGCTCGACTTCCTGATAGGCCAGCTTTTCGCGCATGCGCGCCCGCACCGCCTCGGTTATTTTTTCTTCGAAGTGATTATATTCAGGTCGCTTGATAACATTTTTGAAATCGAGAATCGCGACACGTTTGAGACCTTCGGCAGATACCGGCAAAACAGAAAAAAGGCATGCCGCCATAACAAACCATACTCGGTTACGCATTTACGCCCGAAACCCGGCATGGCAGACCCGTCAACCGAAATGCATCGTGTTTTGTACTCTATAGAGTACACGATGAGCAACAGTTGTTCATTATTTCAAAAACTGCAATACATCCGCCGAGGTCTGCTGCGGTATTTCTTCATGGGGTACATGGCCGGCATTGTCGTAGATTATGACTTGCGGCAAAAGCAGTTTCTTGCGAAAACTCTCCGCATGC
>JAEUSA010000269.1 GCA_016788945.1 Leptospiraceae bacterium | reverse complement strand
CCTTGAGGCGCGAAAGCGCGGTTGCCGTTATTGATGAAGAAGACAATCATCAGACCGGCCAGCGTGGTTTTATCGACGCGGCGCACATCGACGAGCGTGCGGATGCGAACGCTTGCCGTGTCGGTAGTCCTTTCAAAAATCTCGAGAGTCACTTCTGCCGGGTCGGCCGCTTTGGGCGGAATTGCCCGACTGAAATACGTTACTCCCCGATAGTCAACCTTTAGCATGTAAGGCCCCCTCTCGGGGGCGGGCAATCCGCTGAAACTGGCTCTGCCCGCTGTACTGTTCTGTGCACTGACCGGCTGCATACCCTGCTCGAGTTTCAGCAACTGGACACTGAGCGGTGAAGTGTGGATTTCATTCGTTGTACCATTTTTCAGCGTGACGTGAATATCGAAAGCGGACAGGCTGTCGCCCGCAGCGAACGACACAAAGAACAACAGCGCCGCAATCATCTGCAACAAGCGATGACCGCACGAAGGACAAAATCGCGCGCCGGCAAGCGGAATCACGGCTTTGCATGCCGGGCAGCTGTCGGCGGCAGGTTTTGCTACTTCTGCAGGTAGTTTTTCGAGCTCTTCTCCCAGTTTTTCCCATTCGCTGAGCAGAGTGCTCTGCAGACGCAAAAAATTCTCTTCGTCCATTTTTCCGACGGACTTTTCATATTCGATGTCACTCAGCGAAAGCCTGATAACGTGGCGGCGCTCATTGATCTGCTGGCGCAGCACATTGATCGGTGGCTGCTGCAAAGTATGCCGGCTTTCGGAGAAGAACAGGTAGATCGCCGCCGCGGCGACGATGAGAATAAAAACACCGTATATCATGATTTACTGTCGTCGATCTCGACTGCTTTGTTGTAGATTTTAAGCGCTTCGGGCGGTGGTGTTTTGTGCGTATAACGCATCGCCGACCCGGTGGATGATAAGAACAACAGCTCGTCTTTCACCCCGATGGCGATCTGTTCAGCCCAAAACGGTAGTTCGATTTCGTCTTTGCCATTGCGGTAAGCGAGCACACCGTCTTCAATGTAAAAAAACTGGCGATCATTGATGAAAGCGGCGTCGCCCCATACTTTTGCTTTCATGCGCCTTCCGATCTGCGAGTCTTTCGGGTTCAGCGTGACAAACTGCTGCGCCCCTGCCCCGCCGATAAACACGCCGGCAATTTTGCTTTCGGAAACGAGATATAGACGGTGCGAGGCAATATCTTTGGATACGAGTTTCTGTTTATCGCCGAGTTGGTATAAGCGGTAACTGCCGGCCGCACCGTAGATCATCCACACCTTATTATCGGGCGCCGCGTGAAAAAAAGCGTACGCTGGGAATTTCTTTGCGGATTTTTCGGGGCGAACACCTTTATTGAACAGGGCATCTTTTCCATTCTTAGGGTCGTAGACATGAATCTGATCGGAGCGCATGTACCATACTGTACCGTCGTTTTTTACCGCGGGTTTGGTCACGCAGTGTGTTGCACCGATTTCGACGCTTTTGTCTGACGACACCTGCCAGAGCAGCATTTTGCAATCTTTCGCCGTAGCCGCAGGCTGCTGCAAAAAAACCGCGAACTCACCATCCGGAGAAAAGTTCACGTCTTTAATTCTGCCCGGGACATTGGTTTTGGCCTGAGAATCGCGTGCGCGATTGATAACCATAACGCGCATCGGTTCATAAACTTTTTTCGGTGTTTTCCGCTCGACGAGAAGAATTTTCTGGCCGTCGTGCGAGGCGCGCAAAAACGAAAACGACAGGTCGCGTTTGGTAATAAAAAAATCCTTCGGCAACGCCAGCTCATAGGCGTTTTTCATATACAGCAGAGCCGCGTCATAGTCTTCGCGCGCGAGGGCGACCTGTGACTTTTCTATGAACTTTTCTGGTGTCGGGCCGCAGTGAACTGTGGCCCACAACAAAAATATTGCACTATGACGTATGCGAGCGACTGCGGCGCTCGCATACGTCATAGTGTGAATTTTTCTTAAGGAGATCATGGCAGTGCGAGCGCGACAACGCCGGTGCGCGCCATGTGGACAACTTTAAAACCCTCGATTGCCTCAAGGAAATAATTCACGCGCCGCGGCTCAGCCACCAGTTGCAATAACAGTTGCGTCTGCGACATCTCTATCACCGTCGTCTCGAACAGACGCGAAAGCATCAGCAATTCTGCACGTTCGTTTTTTTGAATCTCGATGCAAATGAGCAGTAACTCACGCTTCACCGATATTTCACCGGTCAGATTCTGAATTTCGATAACGTCCATCAGCTTCAGCAGCTGCTTCGTGATCTGGTCAATCATCGAAGCTTCTTCGTCGATTACGAGCGTGATGACAGAATATTTCGGATCATTCGTTTCACCCACGCAGAGTGAATCGATATTGTAACTGCGCCGTGTAAAGAGCCCCGTAACGTGACTCAACACACCGGCAGCATTATTCACTTTCACCGAAAGCACATGCTTCATAAAGGCGTGTTAGGCTTAAGAAACGCAGCGTAAAGACAAAGCTATGCGCAATCTGCGGGCCGCCAACTTACCGGCAATGGCGGGCGACCCGATGCGGTCCAAAAGGTCGCGGAGTTCACAGTGGCTCGAGGTCGGCGTACCAATGGCCGTGCTCTGCGACCGTCGTATTGGATGATTTCGGCCCACGCCACACCTTTTCACCGATGCGGAAACCGATTTCGCGCGCGAACACCGGCCCCGCATAACAAAAAGTATGGAATTCACCGTTTTCGCCGCACGGGTCGACCCCGGAGGGCAAATCTGCAAGAAACGCCTCGTCTACCTCACGGCCGACGAAATCGGCGCCCAATTTATCGGCGCTGACGCTGACGGTGACCGCCCGAAAGCCGAGGGCAAGAAATTCGCGGATTAACTTCGCAGTGTCGCGTTTCCAGAGGGGAAAAGCGGCTTTAATACCTACCGGTGAAAGTTTTTCTTCGCGATAGCGGCGCAAATCGGCGAGGAAAATGTCGCCGAAAGCAGCATGCGTAAAGCCCTGTGCGCTGAGACTCTGTACGGCATCACCGAACTTTTGCTCATATTCGGCCATGCTCGGTGTCTCGCTGAGCTCAACGGTAATGAGTGGTAGTCCGGTTGCCGCGGCCTGCTGCTCCAGCAAAATCCGCCTTAGGCCGTGCATCGACACCCGGTTATGTTCTGCGTTAACCGAAGTCAAAAGATGCGAGACGGCAAAATTGCCTTCGCGCTGCATCAGGTACAGCGCGAAGGCAGAGTCTTTTCCGGTAGACCAGTTAAAAAAAGTCTTATGCGGCAACGCGACTGGCCCTGAGCAGCGGATACCTTTTCTGTAACAGGTGAAATCCGCCAAAAAGCACCGGGAGATATAGAGTTAACCCCATCAGCGTACCGCGAAAAAACGGCAGAGCTGCGGCATAACAAGCGATCAGGCCCTGCACCGTCTGCGGGTAAAGGCTGCCGTCGACCCAAACACCGAAATTCGTCAGCACGAAGAACAACATTGCTGCGCTGAGGCCGCCCGCCGCAACACGCAGCGCAGTTACTTGCTGGCGCATGAGGCTGAAACCAATCAAGGCAATGAGCGCATAACTCAGGTACTGCCAGTGAAACCCGGGATATACCCAGAGAAATTTTTCCTTGCCCGAAGCATAGATCACATTGTCGATGAACAGGCTCGAAAGCCACATCGCAACAAACGGAATCAGTAATGCCTGCCAGCGCCGGCTGAAATGGGCCGCAGCAAACAGGGTGATCGCTTCCATGGGCGAAAAATTCGGCGGATGCGGAATGATGCGGCTGAATGCAGCCGCGAAAATAATTGTGAGGAGCGTGATAAAACGGATATCAATTTTTTTCATATAATTTCCTTATTCATTTCAAGGTATCAATTGCGTCCAACTGAAACCGCTGCAGCCACCGGTGGCCGGGCTCGTCTTGTTGGTGCTGTCGGTGATCGCGGCGGCGGCATCGGCCGTAGCCGAATCAAACGGGCTCAGCGTACAAAAATACCACGAGCCGTTCGCCTGAGTGATGACAATCTTCTGAAACTTCGAGGGATTAAACGCATCGTTTGCTGGCTTCTGGATGACGATATAATCATTGATGGCATTGTAGCGAATGATCGCATCGCTCGCCGGCGCACCAAAATCTACCGTCCACGTCGACAGCGTCACTGTGTGTTTTCCCGAATACGGGTCTTTCCAATTGCCGGTCAGCGGCATCGCCACGGGGGTCATCTTGGTCCACGCGAACGATCCACAACCGGTGACGCCGGGATTTGTTTTCACTGAAGAATCAGTGATGGCTTCAGCAGTCGCTGCATCTGCGTTATCAAAAGGTGAGAGTGTACAGGTGTAAAACGAACCATCGTTCGTCGGTATGTAAACCACCTTTTGAAATTTCGAGGCGTTAAAAGCGTCGGCTGCTGATTTTTGTATGATAAAGTATCGGGCGATACCGTTTATTTTGACGATACTGTCGGTCTGGTTGGTCCAACTGTCTTTCAATTGCCACGCTGCGGCGGTGAGAAAGTGTTTTCCGCCATAATTGTCGGTGAAGGAACCGGAAAAGCGGTAGGCGAGAAAACTCGCCAACGCGCTCGTTTCGCTGATGAGCGGCGTTGCTGCGCCACGCGACACCTGAATTGCGGCTTTCACAATGATGTCGTTATCGAATGCCGTGGCGGTCTGGTTAAAATTAATGCTCGTTGCCACGAGCAAATCGCGCACTGTCTGCGTGATTTCGATGCCGTTGCCATGCGAGCCATCAGCGTCGAGAGTCTGCAAAAAACGTAGAATATTTTTTACGCTCTGGTCACTGAGCCCATTCGCCGAAAAGTTTTCGGGCGTGACGTAAGTACCCGCATCGGCAGTGCCCAATACGGTCTTGCCGATAAAGAATGTTACGCGCTCTCCCGCGGCGTAGCGGTACGAGCCGTCAGCATCGGTCACGCCACTCTGCGTCGCAGTGCGATACTCAAGCCCTTTAATCGGCGCATCGATAATTCTGCCCGAGAAGGTTGAGACACTCCCGGTTACATTCGTATTCGCGTCCATTGCGGCGTTGCCCGCACATCTCGTTAAAGCGAGGGCGGCAAACGCCCCAAACGCTGTCATCGTCAATTGGTGAATTTTCATGTTGCCCCTTATTGGGATAAACCGTGAGCAGAATTCACACAGGCGCTGTGTCTTTCGGCTCCCGTTTGGTCCCGGAGCCCGCTGTTCGAGCATAAAAAAATTTACTCGAATTTTTTCGGCGAATGGCCGTATCCTCGGGCCAGGCGCACAAGAGTTCCCGGCTAAAGGCCCGGTAAAAAATCTCAAAAATCTACGGCCTCGCGGCTTGCAGACAAACCGCTGCTAAAGCGCTTCGCTGCCGTAGATTTTTGTTCGCGCCGTGCGGGCGCGAACCGATTTTTTGCCGAGCCCCATTGCGGTTGCGGGTCAGCGCCGGAATCTCACCGGACTTCCTCTTTAATGACAGCGGTACGAGGTACCGCCATCACCCGTCACAGTGAATTTTCAAAACGGACTGTAAATCTATTATGAGGCTGATACAATAACAGAGGCTTTGGCATGAATATTGCTTTCTTAGCATGAGGATTGCTTATGCGCAACAGATGGATGAGTATTTTTCGACGGGTTAGTATACCCTTGGTGGTTATGCTGCCGATCTTCTCGCTGTGGGCAGAGGATAAAAAACCCGCGTTTAATGCCGAAGACGCTGTTAAAACGCTGCGCTCTGACGCCGATCTACTGTGGCTCATGGTCGCAGGTTTTCTCGTTTTTTTCATGCAGGCGGGCTTCGCTTATGTCGAGACCGGTTTTTCACGCAAAAAAAACGCCGTGAACATTCTCATGAAAAATATTTCTGACTTTCTCGTCGGTTCTGTTGGCTATTGGATGCTCGGCTTTTCGCTGATGTTTGGCCCGCAGGTCATTGCGGGTTTCGGCGTCGGTATGCCGCAATTTTTCGATAAATTACTGGAGAGTCCCGATGGTAAACCGATTGCCTTCAACTACGGATTTCTCTTTTTCCAGATGGTGTTCGCCGGCACTGCCGCAACGATCGTATCGGGCGCAATGGCTGAGCGCACAAAATTTATTTCGTACGTTGTATTCTCTTTCATCTGCAGCACTTTAATCTATCCGCTGTTCGGCAGTCTGGTCTGGTCGAATCTGTTCGACGCAAAAAATATCGGCTGGCTGGCAAAACACAACTTCATCGACTTTGCCGGTTCGACAGTCGTGCACTCGCTCGGCGGTTGGATGGGCCTTGCCGGCACGATCGCACTCGGGCCCCGCATCGGAAAATTCGGTGCGCACCACGATGTGAAACCGATACTCGGACACAATATGAGTATGTCGGTGCTCGGCATGTTCATTCTGTGGTTCGGTTGGTTCGGTTTTAATCCGGGTTCGACGGGCGCCATTAAAGACGGCTCATTTGCCGTCATTGCGATCACCACGAACCTCGCCGCCTGTACCGGCGGCATGGCTGCAATTATTATGTCGTGGATGCTGTTCAAACGCCCTGATGTGAGTATGGTGGTAAATGGTATTCTGGGCGGTTTGGTCGCCATTACGGCAGGCTGCAATAATGTCGACGCTCGCGGCGCTGCGGCGATCGGTGCGATCGCCGGTGTACTGGTGGGTTATGGTG
>JAEUSA010000248.1 GCA_016788945.1 Leptospiraceae bacterium | reverse complement strand
GCCCCTTAGAACTCTGTACGGTCAACAAAGTCACCGCATCTTTACCGACGAGCATGTCACCGTTTTTGTCATCATCGGTCGTTTCCGCGAGATCAAAAATCGCCTTGCGCAGCGTCGCCAAGTCGTGCACTGCATCGCCGCATTTTTCCAGTAAGAAGCGAAACAAGATACGCCAGGTATGGTAGCGCGTACTATCGGGATAAACCCCGAGTACATGGTGCAGCGGACGCATGTCGTGCGCGAGCCTGAGGAGAAGGGCTTTGATGCGTTGCTGCGCTGCGAGCGCACTCAATGCTGCGTAATATTCTCCCGGCTGATCTGCGGTTCGTAAAAAAATTGTGGAACACGCCAGAGCGTAACCTTCATCATGAGGCAGTGCGAGGGCTTGCAGCAGAATCTGCAGGTGACCGATTTCCGTGGTGCGAAAGTCGGGCCGTTCTTTGTAATAGGCGCAGCGTATGCCGCGCTCGCGCAGCACTTCAGCCACATTCGCGAGCGCCGCGTGGCGAAATGCAATGACGGCAATTTTCCAATCAGAGTGCCGGCGACGGATTTCTTCGATACGCGCTGCAGCCTGTGCAGCAAAAATGACTTCATTATCGCGATGGTAATCCACCGCCCGAAAAAATTCAAAACCCGTACAATCATCACCGGTGCTTTTAGTTTTTTCGCCATAGGCCGGCTCATGGTAAGCAATATCCATGCGCTGCCAAACCTCTGCGACGGCCGGTGCGGAAAAGATGTGGTTCTGCGCTGCGATAAGCTCGTTTGCCGAGCGGTAATTCGTTGCGAGATTGACGAACATCGCCCCCGCCGTACGCATTTCAGCTTTCGCCTGCAGATAAACAAAAACGTCGGCACCGCGAAACTTATAGATCGCCTGTTTCGGATCGCCCACGACAATCAGGCGCTGCTTCTTTTTCCCGTTAGGGTCAAGAAACAGCCGGTGAAAAATTTCCCACTGCACCTGATCGGTGTCCTGAAATTCGTCGATCAGCGCAAAATTAAAGCGCGATCTGAGACGTTCGGCGAAAGCTTCATCGCGAATTGCCTCTGCGAGCCCTGTGATCATGCCTGCAAAGGTGAGCACTCCGCGTGTGCGCGCGACCTCGCGCATTTTTTCGACAATGCAATAAAGAGTGAAAGAGCGGAAGGAGTCGGCGTCGCTGACCAGTTCTGCACTGCTGACCGGCGGTCTTATTGCCGCGGCAGGATTGCCGAAGCAGAAGATGGCTTTTTTGCGCAGGTCGGCGTCAAATTCACGCGAATTGCCACCTGCGCCAAAACGGCAGGCTGCCGTCATCGCCGCGAGTTTTTCATCACCAAAGGATGCCCAGACGACCCGGTAAACATACTCACGCGCCTCTTCAAAGAGGTCGGTTTCGCTCATGGTGATTCCCGTAGCTTGCGAAAGACTCTGCATACGGTCTTCAGATAGATAGCGTAGGCAAAACTCATGGATAGTGCCGATTTCGTTGCGCGCGAAATTCGTCAGGGCCGCTGCAGCCGCCTTGTTATTCACACCGGCAAGCTTGCGGTAAATCTTGGCTTTGAGCTCAGACGCCGCCTTTTCGGTGAATGTTACGCAAAGAATCTGACCGATTTCCGCGGCCTCCGAAGTTATGAGCGCGGTGACGATATCGACGAGGCAGGTGGTTTTTCCCGAACCGGCGGATGCTTCGATGAAGGCGTGCCGCCCCGATTTAGCGATACTCTCTGGTGTGGGGTTATCTGCCTCAACCACGTTTTTTCCCCTTTTTGGGTTTTAGCTCGCTTTCGGCATCGATGAGTGCGACGGGCCTGATGAAGTTGTCAAAAAAGCCGATGCTGTCGGCATCTATTTTAAGATCGTAGAAGCGGCGAAGAAAGTCGTGGCGCGATTCGCTCTGCGGCGATTCGAGCTGGTCACGGATTTTTTCTGCATCTGCCTCTGCAAGACCGGCAAGTTTGTTTTTTGCGAGGGAATCGAGGTCAAACCAGAACAGTGCACGCGATTCATAATGGGTTATGAGTTTCGTCAAATATTCTTCGGCGCCGTGAATGGTTTCTGCCTTCAACGCGGCGCGCAGATGGAATTCAGGTTGTAATATGCCTTGATCGGCGGAGGATTTGGGAATTGCGTAATCCCCAATTGCGATAGCTTTGGGTATGAGATCCTTTGCGGCTGTGCTGAGCAACAGACAATACAGAAGATGTGCCCTGACCAACAGAGACGAGCGCTCCGGGTAGATGGCCGAATCGACCAGAGTAATTTCTTCCGTAGACTGCCGCATGAGGAAAACCGGCGATTTGCCGCAGATCAGTCGGGTACCGATCTTGACAGCCGGCAAATAACGCCTTTCGAGGCGCGCATTGTCCATCACAGCGAAGGGTTGATCGACACCGCGATGAAAATGAAATTCGATGAGGCGAGTTGCATTTTTCTCTGCAAGAGCAAAATCCTGCAGGCGTTCAGCGTTTTTATGCTGGGCGACCAGTATGTTGGCCGCATCGAAACTGTCGGGCGGGGCGCTGCCATTTTCCTGATTCTGCTTTATATGCGCGGAGATACCCGTAATATCCGGTTCGGGGGAGAATATTTCACGGGTAAGATAGTCGTCGCAGAATTTGAGGCGCGCTTTTTCGCTCGGGCTCAGGCGCGGTTCGTCGCGCCTGAAATCAATCGGGTCTTCGGGTAAAACACCCGACTCGCTCAATATGGCGGCTGCCGGGTTTTCGATGAACTTTTCCAGTACGGCAAGAGAGATAACCTCAGCCTCGGGCGCAGCTGTTGAACTAGCCGGGCGCAAAAAGTCACTCAATGCTTCGCTGCCTTCGCCGCCCCGCAACAGCAAGGCGCATTGTCGATCGCCGTCCGAGGCAGGGGGCGGATCATCGCTGCCTTCGGAGATAAGCGTACTCTGTGAAAAATCCGACTTAATATCAATAGCCGTACCCGCGGCCATGAACGCAGCCTTAAGAATCTCGATCTCATGCGCGGCATATTTCTCTGCACCGGTGAGCGGATCGCTCGCCGCATACGCAAACAGCAGAGTTTCACAGCCTGACAGCAGAGCAGCCAATAAATGAATGCGCAATTGCAGCTGGGGACTCAGGCGCGTAGCCGCTTCAACGTATTCTTGCATTTCGTCTGCGACATCGTCTTGCCCGCCATCCATGCTTTCATCGCAATTGAATATTACCTGTTTGGGTTTAACAAACAAACTACTCGCGAGAGAGGAGATACAGATGCCTTCGCTGCTATGGCCCTGCGGCAGGGTGATTTCGGGAGTATATTCACCGACAATCGCCGCGAGTTGCGTAATCGATAGCGTTTCATCAGTGCAATGCACGCCCACCCGCCGTACGAGTTCAACGAGTGCTGCGGCGGCCGGATCGTCAGAAAAAGCGCCGGAGGAGAACATATCCGTTACGGCATCGATCAGCGGCGCTCCCGAGGCTTTGAGTCTCTCCGCGGCGGAGAGTAAAAAGCCTGTTGCAGCAGAAAAATGCGACGCCATCTCTTCGGAATCTAATTCTGGAATATGCGCAAAACCCGGTACGCCCGCCGGAGCGAGCGCGCCGATGACGAGCCCGCGCCGCATGCGCCTGAGAGCAGAGCTGATATTGTAGGTCTCCATTGACCCGGGAAAATCGTCACGATAGGCATGGGTGGTTTCAAGCATGCGCGTATACAGCGCCGCTTCATCTGCGCTGAGGTGAAAGGCATTTCTGACCGCGGTGTTGGTAAAGTATTCGGTTAACAGCATGCGCGTAATGCCACCGCTGGCGGCATCGGATACCAGCTTGAACAGCGCAACCAACGCGTCGGTTCTTTGCAGCAGTTTTTGCCGCGTAAAAACGGTCAATTGCCTGAGTGCGCCGGAGAGTTCAAACGCGGTAAAGTCTTCTTCGGGTTTCGTCGTCGAGAGGGCGATATCTTCCTGACTGAGCTCAGGGTATCGCAGAAGCTGTTCATGCCAATCGTCGCAGATAATTTCGGCCGAGCGCCATTTGCCCGGCATGCCCCAGACCGCGATGCGTGGCAGGGTGAGCGGCGCCTTATTACCTTCCTCATAGACAGAGCATGACAGTGATGAACCGGCCTTTTCGGTCGCCTGATGCAGCAGTTGTTTGTATTGCGTGAACTTTTCCCGCGCATCTTTCGCATAGGCGTCGAGGGGTGCGGGGCAATGCGTTGCATCAACCGTCAGCAGGTGCACGTCGACATGGCGTGCCACTGCACTGAGTATCGAAATATGGTAGGCAGAGAGCAACGGCATGGCAAACAAAAACAATGCGCCGTGGCCTTCGAAATCCCGAGCGTTCATTTCAGCGATCATCGCCCGAAAGCGATCATGGTGGTGCAGCGGTGAAAAATGCCCGTGCTGTGCCAGCGCCGCCGCAACCGTGCGCCACAGCTTCAACAGCGGGTGTCGTTTTTCTTCACTATGCATCAAGTGCGGAACGTGCAGCAGGTATTCGCGCAACTTACCGGCAAGTTTTCGCGCGAGTAGAACACGCTGCATGGCAGAAAGCACTTCCGGATCATAACCGAGATCAGAGAAGATTCGCGCATGCTTTTTTTCCTGTTGCAGCGCAAGCACTATCAGCTCAACCTCAAGCAGGCCTGAAAAAGTCGGTGTGTTGCCGGCCAAATGTGGTACGGAAAAAAAGGTTTCACTCGCCGATGGTTTTTGCGCGTGCAGCAGACGCAGCGCGAGGTTATCCAGCGCCGCCTCGAGATAAGGAAAATTTACCGCCATCAGAATGCGGTCGCGCAGCAGAAACTCACGCGTGAGAAACGCTTCGCCATCGGCATTGGCGATCGTGATGGTTTGTGGTGTCTGCGGCTTCAGCCGTTGCCTTTCTTCGCGTAAGAGCGGAAAAAGATGCTCTGCGAGTGAACGCGCGTTGGTGGCAGTGTGGTAAAAAAAAGCCATCAGGCGAGCGCCTGCTCGAGCGCCGCTTCGTAGTCTGCACGGCCGATTTCATATGCGCCGAACGATTCGGCGATTTCTGAGTGCACCTGAAAATCGAATAACTCGACACCCGAATCGACGAGGTCATTGTACATGTAGACGAAGGCTTCTTTGCCGGCATTGTCTTTCAGATGAAAGGTGGATTCCAAAAAAGCAGCGCGGTTAATGACGACACCGTAAAGGCCGCCGATGAGTCGCGCGCCGGCATAAGTCTCCCATGAGTGCGCCCAGCCGAGTTCATGCAGTCGGGTGTACGCCCTTTCCATATCGGGGGTAATCCAGGTTTCGAGCCGCACGCGGGCGCACATGCGAATCACTTTGCGGAAAGCGCGGTCTTTGGCGAGCCGGTGCTCCGAGCGTTTGAGTACTTTTTTCATACTGCGGCTCATATGCATTTCTCCGGCGCGAAATACCATGCGGCGGGGCGGTGAGCACCAGAGAATCGGCTCTTCTTCATACCAGGGAAAAAAGCCATGGCTGTAGGCATAGAGTAGCGTGTCGCTTTCGAGATCCGCGCCGGCGCCGAGGTACATGCCTTCGCCGAGCATGCTGGTCGGCGGGAACGCATAGCGGGTCGTGAAGCGTTTTACATCAGTAGTGGCATTTCTGATCTGGCTCAGTTGAGTTCGCCTCCCTGCCGAACGATATTAGAACAAGCGTGTCACTGAAAATAAAATATTATGGCGTACGGGGGTCTTTGCCCGTCAGTGGCGGCGAATTTGCCGGTTTTGGCGGCAATACGACCTGCTGCTATGTGCAGCACAAAGATACCAAGATTGTGATCGATGCCGGCACCGGCATTCGTATTCTCGGGCTCGACCTGATGCGCACCGATTTGCCGAAAACCGGCGGGCGCATCAACATGCTGTTCACGCACACACATTGGGATCACATTCAGGGTTTTCCGTTTTTTATCCCCGCATTTTTGCCGAACGTTGAACTTGATATCTTCGGCGAAACCAAGACGGTGCCGGGTCTCGACGGTGAAGCAGAGGTGTGGTCGATCGAGCGTGCGCTCAAGATGCAGCAGCATTTCATCTTTTTCCCGGTGGGCACCAAGTACATGTCGTCGAATAAAAAGTTTCATGAAATTGCCGCCGGCCAGAAAATTCGCCTCGGCGAGGTGGATGTCGAATGTTTCGCGTTGCACCATCCGAATTCAACGCTGGCATTCCGCTTTACTGCCGAAGGCAAATCATTCGTCTTTTCGACCGACGTAGAACATAACGAAGACATGCTCGACCGGCTGGCGCATTTCAGTCAGGGGGCAGATGTGCTTGCGTACGATTGCCAATATACAACGGCCGAGTACAATGCGGGTAAAGTCGGTTGGGGCCACAGTACCTATGAAAGCGGCATTGAAATCTGCAAGCGCGGCAAAGTGCAGAGCCTGCACATGATTCATCATGACCCGCTGCATACGGACAAAACACTTTTTCAAATGGAAAACGATGCGCAGGCTTTGTTTCCGCAGGCGCATATGATTCCCGAGGGGTTTGAGTTCAGCCTGTGATGGTTTCTGGTTTGCTGAACTGCCTTTCTGTACCCGGCCAGCGATGACTCTGCGCACTTTTTTACGGTCGATGGTCGCTGCGGCGGCCGGGCAGGTGGCGCGTGCCGGGGGTAGTGATTTGCCGGCAGATTTTCAGCCGCGCATTGATTATACGCCAGATTTGAAGTTCGGACATTACGCGACCCCGGCAGCGATGGAGCTCGCAAAAGTATTAAAACAGAACCCGCGCGCGATTGCAGAAAAACTCATTGCCGCAATCGATGTCAGCGCCTTCGAAAAAGTCGAAATAGCCGGAGCTGGCTTCATTAACTTTACGCTAAACCCCGCGCAGATCGCAGCCACGGTTACTTTTGACAGTGTCGGCAAATGGCTTGAAAACTGCCGTAAAGAAACTGCGGGCGAAAAAGTTATTTTTGAGTATGTTTCGGCGAACCCGACGGGGCCGATGAACATCGTTTCGGCACGTGCGGCTTCAGTCGGTGACAGTATCACGCGTGTGCTGCGCGCGGCCGGCCACAGTGTGCACCGCGAATATTACGTGAACGATTACGGCAATCAGGTAGAAAAGTTAGGGTTGTCATTTGCTTACCGGTATCTACAAAAATTTACTGCCATAGATTTACCCGAAGATTGTTATCAGGGTGAGTACATTGTTCTTTATCTCGATCGCCTGATTGCAGACGGAAAAATTTCGACGGAGATTACTCTCGATGCCGGTAAGGCAGCGTCGCTCAATCGCGACCAATGGATTGCCGATGCAGCTAAGTATTTTGCGCCGTTGGGTATCCGCAGTATTCTTCATGATCAACAGACTGATCTAAAAAACTTTCGCACCGAATTCGACGCCTTCTTTTCCGAGGCGACCCTGCACGAGCAGGGCAGGGTACTGGGCATCGCCGAGGAGCTCAAGCGGCGCGGCAAATTGCGCAGTGAAGACGGTGCGCAGCTATTTGTCAGCACCGAATATGGCGACGATAAAGACCGCGTCGTCGTGCGTTCTGATGGCCGGCCGACCTACCTGCTGGCCGATATCGCCTACCATGCCGACAAGGTCGCCCGCGGATTTCAGACCATCATCGACATCTGGGGCCCCGACCATCATGGCTACATCGCCCGCCTGTCTGGAGCGCTCAAGGCTCTCGGTTTCGGCGAACACGCCGGCGAGTCTTTCAAAGTTATTATCGCGCAGCAGGTGAATTTGCTTGAAAACGGCCAGCCGGTGGTCATGTCGAAGCGCCTCGGCAAGTTTCAGACGATGCGCGATTTGATCGAGAAAATACCCGTTGATGTCTGCCGTTACTTTTTCGTCACGCGCGGCCTCAGCACGCATCTCGATTTCGATCTAACTCTGGCGCTCGACCAATCGAAGAAGAATCCGGTATATTATGTGCAATATGCGAATGCGCGTATTCATTCCATTTTCCGCGAATGCGGTCAGCCACCCCAAGGGTTTGCGACGGGCGAACTCGCCACGGCGGTTGCTGGTCATGCCGAACGTGCGGCGCTCTTCTATTGGTTGATGCGGTTTCCCGAACTGCTACAGGACATTGCACGAAATTACGAGATTCAGCGCCTGCCCGAATATCTTTATCAGACGGCCACATTGTTCACTTCCTTTTATCATGGTAAGGGCAACCGGATTAAAGACCTGCTGCAGGAAAACCCCTCGCACGCACAGGTATTGTTATCATTGTGCAATTTGACTACCCAAGTGCTGGAAACGGGGCTCGAACTGTTAGGTATCAGCGCGCCGCGCGAAATGCATAGGGACGAAGACTAACTGCTGCTCAGCGCATAAAAAAGGCGGCCAAGGCCGCCTTCGCGAAAAGAAGTATTCGAAAAGATTACTTCGCTCCGCCGCATGGACGCCATCCATGGCGGCGGCAGAGCCGATAACTTCCTGTTATTTCGCGAGATCGCCCATGGCGAGTTCGCAATCTTTCTTGATGCCTTTCTTTTCGATTTCCATGATCACTTTGCAGCCGATCAGTTCGCCGTCAGGAAGACAGTTTGACTTCTTAACTTTGGCGCCTTTCATGCGGCCTGCGAGGTCTTTGCCAATGGCTGAACCTGCGAGCTGTGCATCGGTTACTGTTGATGCTGCCTGTATGTTTGCACCGCGGCAGATAGAAATCACTTTTGATTCCGCGTCCATACGAGCTGCAAGTTTAGCAGTTGCTTCTTTTTGCAGACGTGTTTTTACGCCTTCTTTAGACACGCCGTCGCCTTTGACGATCAGCTTATCTTCGCCCATGAAACCTTCTTCGAGTTCGGTTACTGAGCCTTCGCCCTGATTGATGTTGGTCAGACCTTTGTCACCGCCACCGCAATTCATTGCGAGAAATGCGACCGCAAAAAGCGCTGAAAATGCTACTTTCTTCATATTTTCTCCTGTTGTTTTGTTACCCTCGCTTTCGCGTCCGGGCCGCCCTTTTGAGCTTTATGCATGATTGCATGGCTGCCATCACGGGTCAAGCCGAAAGGCGGATTTTACAACAATAGTTAGACGTTTGCGCTTGGAAATAGGGTCAGTTTTTTTGCGCGAAGCGGTGCGCGGCGCACAACTTCGCAATTAATTGTCGCGCTGTCCTGATCTGCGGTTGAGACATATGCAGATCGTAGACCGCGAAGGTAACGCCGACGAGGCGAAAAAGCTCGGCCTGAAGGACGGCGAGTTCGATATGATTGTCAGCCACCTTGGCCGCAAGCCGTCATTTACCGAGCTCGCGATGTTTTCGGGCATGTGGTCAGAGCACTGCTCGTATAAAAACTCCATCTTGCTGCTCAAGAAGCTCTATTCTGAATCAGACCGACTCTTAGCGAAACCCGGCGAAGAGAATGCGGGTTCACTGAAAATCAATGACAAGCAGGCGGTCGTTTTTAAGGTTGAGTCTCATAATCATCCCTCAGCGGTTGAGCCTTACCAGGGCGCGGCGACCGGTGTCGGCGGCATTATGCGCGACGTTTTTACCATGGGCGCACGTCCGATTGCGACGCTAAATTCACTCAGATTTGGACATCCTTCAAAAGATGCGCGAACGAAGTACCTTTTGCGCCGCGTCGTCAAAGGTATCGGCGACTATGGCAACAGTCTCGGCATCGCCAACACAGGTGGAGAGATCTTTTTTCACGAAAGTTACACGCGCAATCCATTAGTGAATGCGATGACCGTGGGCGTCGCGGACATCGACAAGATGGCGACCGCGAAAATTCCCGGGCCGGGCAAGTGGGTGGTGTACGTCGGTGCAAAAACCGGCCGCGACGGTATTCACGGTGCAAGTTTTGCTTCGAAGAACCTGAGTAAAGAGTCTGAAGAAGAGCGCAGCGCCGTACAGGTGGGCGATCCGTTTTTGGAAAAGCTTGTCATGGAAGCGACGATCGAATGCATTCAGAAGAAGCTCGTGCTCGCTATACAAGACATGGGTGCTGCGGGCCTCGTGAGTTCTTCGTCAGAAATGGCCGCTTCGGGTAATGTCGGGGTTCGCCTCGATCTCGAAAAAGTTCCCGCGCGTGAGACAGGCATGGTGCCGTTTGAATTTATGCTCTCAGAAAGTCAGGAGCGCATGTTGATGGTAATCGAGCCGTCAGCATGGGAAAACGTCAAAGCAGTCTTCGACAAATGGGAACTCGACGCCGCGGTGATTGGCCAGACTACAGAGGGCAGAAACCTGCAGATCTTCATGAACGGCGAATGTTTTGCCGATGTGCCCGCAGACATTCTTTCCAAGAAAGCGCCGCGCTACGAAAGGGAGCAGAAACCCGTCGCCACGAAGCAGGGTGCTCCCGATCTTGACCAGCTCGACAAGATGCTACAAAAGGGCGACGCACCTGCGGTAACAAGACTCTTCGCGAAGCTGCTCGCACACCCGAATCTCTGCTCGCGCCAACCAATCTACCGGCAGTACGACACCGATATCGGCCTCAAGCGCGTCATTGGCCCCGGGCAGAACGGCTGCGTTGTGCGCGTGCCGCATTCTGATTCAGCTCTGGCCGTCACCATCGACGGCAACGGCTACTACATTGCGATAGATCCCTACAAAGGCGCGCAGCATACGGTAGCCGAAGCGGTGCGCAATATCGCCGCGACCGGTGCCGTGCCGATTGGGCTCACCAACTGCCTCAACTTTGCGAACCCGTACATTCCTGAGAACTATTGGTTCTTTGCGCAGGCGGTGACGGGCATGTCCGATGCCTGCCGCGAGTTCAAAGTGCCTATTGTGAGCGGCAACGTCTCATTCTATAATGAATCTGATGAGGGGCCGGTGCTGCCGACACCGTCGATGGGCGTGGTTGGCCTTCTTGAAAAAGCGGCGCATGCCGTGCCTGCCGCCCCGGCGGATCTATCATCGTCACTCAACCTCTACCTCTGCGGCAAA
>JAEUSA010000451.1 GCA_016788945.1 Leptospiraceae bacterium | reverse complement strand
GACAGCATGAGCAATTGCCGGGTCGGCCAGGTAGGCTTTTGGTTTACCGCGCAGAATTTCTTTGCCGTAACCATGGGGTTTTAACAGATAGATCAAATGCGTTGCTTCCAGTAAATTTATGAAATTTAGTGCCGTCGGTTTCTTGATATCAGCGAGGTTGTCGCACAGGGTTTTTATATCGAGAAGGCCGCCATCGTGCAGACAGAGGTACAAAAAAACCTGTTCCAATTCCCGAACGCGCCGAACACCGTAAAGGGCTGTCATATCCCGCTTTAATACTTTATCGACAATGTCTTCTCTGAGGAGTTTTTGTGCGACCGTCAGGCTATCCACTTTTACGGTTTCAGGAAAACCTCCGCGCAACAAATAATCATGGAAAATTCCCGTAAGGGGTTCGGCGATGAAACTAATAGCGCTTAAATCTGCTTTGGGCATTTCAAAAAAAGCGGATAAAGATCGGATGCCCGGCAATTCTGGAATACGGATATTTTTGAGAGTCGTGTACTCAAAGAAAGATAGAGTTGCGAGATTGATGGTGTGCCAGCGGCCCACGCCCGATTCTTGCAATTCCGTATTGAGCGGTGTTGCTGAACCTGTGGCTGTAATGCGCCGGTGTTTTTCAAAATCCGTCTGGTGCTTTAGCCAGACTTGCCAGTTTGGAATGTACTGAATTTCGTCGAAAAATACGTACTCAACCCCGGGTACCGCCGTTTCAATCTGGCGCCAGATTTTGAGAAATTCATCGGGCGTCAGAAGTTTGAGTAGAGGGTGGTCGAAAGTGACGTAGACGATATTTGCCGGCGGTATTTTTTCTTCTAAGAGCGCTTCAATTGCCTGCAATAGTAAAGTTGTCTTGCCGATTTGCCGGGCTCCGTTGAGTAAAAGAGCGCGATGTGTTGGTGGGTTAAGTATCCAGCTAAATAATTCACGAAAAGCGGCTCGCCGCCAGGTGGGCAGGTCGGTGATTTGAGCTCCCCGCCACCAAGGGTTCATTTGGCGTATGACCGCGATCAGCTCGTCTTGCGGCGGAATCATGGGAAAATGTGCTTAAAGCCGCTCATTAAGTAAAGTATATTTTACTTAATTTGTATAAATAAGCATTTTTCAGGAAAAAAGTGTCTGAATCGCGGATTACACGGATTCAGAGATTTCACGGATAAGACACCGTTACGTACATCCGTGTTAATCCGCGTAATCCTCTTCATGCGTGATTCACAGCACAACCCTTTTGAACTGCATGCTCTTGCTTCCAAAATTCAGAAGCAGGCCCACTGGCAGCCGGTACGCCTTCAAGTAGTTCAAAATCTGTGCCAGGTGCACATCTTCGAGCTCTGCGACTGCTTTGATTTCAACCAGCACCTTCTCCTCCACAATAAAATCCGCACGCCGCCTCCCAATGGGCTGCGGCAGATCTTTGTAAAATATATCCACCGCAATCTCCCGCTGAAACGCAAGACCCTTCACCGATAGCTCATGCGCCAATGCGCGCTGGTATATCACCTCCTGAAAGCCATTGCCCAGAAACTTGTGCACCTCAAAAGCGGCGCCGAGGATTTTCTCTGTAATGTCAGCGTGTAGCATCACGGATTACACGGATTTAGGGATTTCACGGACAAGACCCTACCAAGATAAGTGCCGCAGAACATAATCTGTGTCATCCGTTAATCCGCGTCATCCGTGATTCAGACATTTGCTCCCCCCACAAACCTCTCCGCATCCTTGCCTTCGATACGCCCTGACGGGCTACTCAGGCCAGGCACCCGCAGCTCACCCGAGATGAGCTTGGGGAGAAGAGTGTCACGCGAGACAGATAGCGATCTTGTTTGAACTGCAAGATTTCGAAGACGAGAAAGAATTGGGTCGGTATGCTGGCTAAAGGTATTCAAGATAGAATGTGGCGGAATCAGGAAAGGACTCGGCCGAAAGTTCGATTTGCTGATTTCGAGAAAGGTGGAGCCGTTAGCGCGCGAAAGTACTTCTGACATATTCAACTTCAGCCAATTCAGCAAGAAGAAACTCGTAAATGGTGGCTTCGGCTTCATGCCAATGAAGCCTTGGTTAATAGCGACCGGCATGTCATTGATGGCCAAATAGCCTATCGGGGCACGTGACGAAAGTACAAGGCTGCCCTGGGGCAGAAGCCCAGAGGTGATTTCCTTGAGACCAAGGTCGGTAATCTTGCGCTCTGATGACATCAGGATAATGGAATTAGCCGAAGATAGGTCTTTTGGGGTAATCCAGGCATGATTTCCGTCGACCCAGAACTTTGGATTACTGGTGGAGGGCGTACTGCCGCCGACTATATCTGCCACGTCACCTATAGTCCCAACCCACCACCCCTTCGGCACTTCCCCCAACGCCGAATCTTCAAACTCACCCGGAAACAGCGCATCGATCTCCGACGGCAACCCCGTCGGTTGCCCCGCCTGCTTCTTGCGCACCGGGTCGAAGTCTACGAACCATGACTTGAACAGTGCCCGCGCCATGGCTTC
>JAEUSA010000450.1 GCA_016788945.1 Leptospiraceae bacterium | reverse complement strand
TATGGAGTCACCGCACTACGGTGCCGACCTCAAACGCATGTTGCCGATCGTGATGGAAGGGCAATCTGACTCGGCAACATTCGATACTGTTCTCGAACTGCTCGTGATGAGCGGGCGCTCGTTGCCGCACGCGATCATGATGATGATCCCGGAGGCGTGGTCGAAAAACGACCTGATGAGCGAAGATCGCCGCGCGTTTTATGAATACCATGCGACCATGATGGAACCATGGGACGGCCCAGCCGCGGTCGCCTTCACCGATGGTAACGTTATTGGCGCCACTCTCGACCGCAACGGATTGCGTCCCGCGCGCTACATCAAAACGAAAAATGACATCGTCATCATGGCCTCTGAAATGGGGGTCCTCGAAGTTCCACCCGAAGAGATTGTACTTTCCGGAAAACTCGAACCGGGCCGTATGTTCCTGATCGATCTGTCAGAACACCGCATCATTTCTGACGACGAAATCAAAGACAAAATCGTGAAGCAAAAGCCGTACGGCAAATGGGTCAAAGAAAACATGATCAAATTTGCCGACCTGCCCAAGCCGAAAGACGGGCATACGCCTGAGCACAAGACGATGCTCGAACGCCAGCGTATCTTCGGTTATACCAAAGAAGACTTGCTGACGGTAATGAAGCCGATGGTTGTCACCGGCCAAGAAGCTGTGGGTTCGATGGGTACCGACGCTGCGCTCGCCGTACTCTCTGAAAAACCGCAGCTTTTGTACCGTTACTTCAAACAGCTGTTCGCACAGGTGACCAATCCGCCGGTCGACGCGATTCGCGAAGAACTCGTGATGGAACTCACGACGTATATCGGCCCCGAACAGAACCTGCTCGACGAAACTCCGGAGCATGCGCACCGCATCGAATTACCGCATCCGATTCTGGAGAACAGCCAGCTGCAGCAGTTAAAAGAAATTGCTGAAGGGCAATTCACGGCCAAAACTTTTTCGCTACATTTTGACCCGACAAAAAAGAACGACATGCGCAAGCAGTTAGAGCGCATCTGTGCCGGCGCTTGCGAAGCGGTTCGTCTCGGATTCAACATTGTGATTCTGACCGACCGCGGAGTAAACAAAGATGTCGCACCGATTCCCAGTCTATTGGGCGTAGCCGCCGTTCACCATGCGCTCATTCGCGCTGGTCTCAGAACGCGCACGGGCATCGTGCTTGAGAGCGGTGAGGCACGTGAGGTGCACCATTTCGCGCTGCTGTTGGGTTACGGCGCCAACGCGATCAATCCATACCTTGCGTACGAAACATTGCATGACCTGTATAAAATCGGCTTCATGCCCGAACTGAAAGAAGAGGCTTACATAGAGAAAAATTACCGCAAGGCGATCGGCAAAGGTCTCTATAAAATCTTCAGCAAGATGGGCATTTCGACGCTGCAGTCTTACTGCGGAGCGCAGATCTTTGAAGCGGTCGGCCTCGACACCGAAGTGGTCGAACAGTACTTCACGGGTACGCCGAGCCGCGTCGAAGGCGTGAGCCTCGAAATGCTCGAAGAAGAAGCGCGCCGCCGCCACGAAGAGGCGTTTGGCGAACTGCGCGAAGGAATTCTGCCCTCGGGTGGTCTGTACCACTACCGCGTTGATGGCGAAGCGCACTTGTGGAATCCGACCACGATTGCGAAACTGCAGATCAGTACACGAAATTCGGATTACAAAACATTCAAAGAATACACCGCCGCGATCGACGACCAGTCAAAACGCCGCGTGACCCTGCGTTCGCTATTCGAGCTCGACTATGCGGCGAATCCGATTCCGATCGAAGAGGTCGAACCGGCAAAAGACATCGTCAAACGATTCGCGACCGGCGCGATGAGCTTCGGCTCGATTTCGTGGGAAGCGCACACCAATCTCGCGATTGCGATGAACCGCATTGGCGGCAAGAGTAACACCGGCGAAGGCGGCGAAAGCGCCGAACGATTTGTGACACTGCCGAACGGCGACAGCCTGCGCTCGGCAATCAAGCAGGTCGCCTCGGGTCGCTTCGGTGTGACAGCAAACTACCTGATCAATGCCGACGAACTCCAGATCAAAATGGCGCAGGGTGCAAAACCCGGTGAAGGCGGCCAGCTGCCCGGCTTCAAAGTCGATAAAATCATCGGCAAGGTCCGTCACTCCACCCCCGGCGTGACACTGATCTCACCACCGCCGCACCATGACATTTATTCGATTGAAGATCTCAAACAGTTGATCTTTGATTTGAAAAATATCAATCCGCGCGCGCGCATTTCAGTGAAACTCGTATCTGAAAGTGGTGTGGGCACAGTCGCCGCCGGTGTCGCCAAGGCCCATGCGGATCACATTCTGATCAGCGGCCATGACGGCGGCACGGGAGCTTCACCGATCAGCTCGATTCAGTATGCCGGCACGCCGTGGGAACTCGGCCTCGCCGAAACGCACCAGGTACTGGTAGTCAACGGCCTCAGAGACCGCGTCTACGTTCAGGCCGACGGGCAGATGAAGACCGGCCGCGACGTCGTGATCGCCGCTCTCTTGGGTGCCGAAGAATTTGGTTTTGCGACCGCGCCGCTCGTGACCCTCGGTTGTATCATGATGCGCAAATGCCATCTTAATACCTGCCCCGTGGGTGTGGCGACACAAGACCCGGAATTGCGCAAAAAGTTCAACGGCAAACCGGAGCATGTAGTAAACTTCATGTTCTACATCGCCGAAGAAGTGCGCGAATACATGGCAAAACTCGGTTTCCGTAAATTCACCGAAATGGTCGGTCGCACGGAAAAAATTATTCCGACACGCCCCAAAGACCACTGGAAAGCGCGCGGTCTCGACCTGTCGAAACTTCTCACGATGCAGAAACCGGTCTATAAGACCGACCTGTACCGCACGAAGGCGCAGAACCATGAGATCGATAAACAGATCGACAACCGCATCATCGAGATGGCCAAACCGGCGCTCGACAAACAAGAACCTGTGCAGATTCAGCTGCCGGTTACCAATGTCGACCGTACCGTCGGTGCTATGCTCTCGGGTGAAGTCGCCAAACGTTATGGCGATGAAGGTCTTGCACACGACACGATACAGATTCTCATGAAGGGCAATGCAGGCCAGAGCTTCGGGTGCTTTCTCGCCAAGGGAGTCACGCTCAAACTCTCAGGCCAGGCAAACGACTATTGCGGCAAAGGACTCTCCGGTGGTAAACTCATTGTGCGCCTACCCGAAAAAACCGCGTACACGGCGACGGAAAACATCATCATCGGCAACACCTGCCTTTATGGTGCAACCTCGGGTGAAGCGTACTTTGAAGGCCGTGCGGGCGAACGTTTTGCCGTACGTAACTCGGGAGTGCATGCCGTTATCGAAGGTACCGGTGATCACGGTTGCGAATACATGACCGGTGGCCGCGTCGTGGTACTCGGTAGCATCGGCCGCAACTTCGCCGCTGGTATGTCGGGCGGCATCGCCTACGTTTGGGATCCGCAGAACGTGCACGCAAAATTCGTCAACATGGAGCTGGTCGACATCGAAGCGGTGACCGACGAGCGCGATGCGGATGAACTGCTGCACATGATTACGCGCCACAAAGAGTATACGGGCTCAAAGCGCGCGACCGAAATACTCGCCGACTGGAAGAACGAGCTGAAAAATTTCCGCAAGATTATTCCCGGCGAATACAAGAAGGCTCTGGCTGCGCTGGAAGACGAGGCGCAAAAAGAAAACGAAATGGTCGATGAATCGAAACTAAAAGTGGATGCCTCCGGCGTTCCTAAGGGTGCAAAGAATGGGTAAACCGACCGGCTTTAAAGAATACCAGCGCGCGACGCAGGTATCCGACGCGGTTCAAGACCGCGTAAAACACTATAAAGAATTCGAGCATACGTTCGAAACCGAAACGGCGAAAACTCAGGGTGCACGCTGCATGGACTGCGGTATTCCGTTTTGCCACGGCGATACGGGCTGCCCGGTCGATAACTACATACCCGAGTTCAATGATCTGGTCTATCGCGGCCGTTATGAAGACGCGCTCGAAAACCTGCAATCGACAAACAACTTCCCGGAGTTCACCGGCCGCCTATGCCCGGCGCCGTGTGAAGGTGCCTGCACGCTCGGCATAAACGAGCCGCCGGTGGCGATCAAGGGAATTGAGCGATTCATTATCGACACGGGTTACAAGAATAACTGGGTAAAGCCGCAACCGCCACGACACAAGACCGGCAAGAAGGTTGCTGTTGTGGGCTCGGGCCCCGCCGGCATGGCAGCATCGCAGCAGCTGACCCGCATGGGCCACAGTGTGACGCTGTTCGAAAAAAATGAAAAGATCGGTGGTTTGATTCGTTTTGGCATTCCCGATTTCAAATTCGAAAAATGGCAAATCGACCGTCGGGCCGAACAGATGGTCGCCGAGGGCCTCACAATCAAAACCGGCGTTACCATCGGTAAAGACATTACGGCGGATCAACTCCTGAAAGACTACGATGCCGTCGTGCTTGCTGGGGGCGCCGAAGCTCCGCGCGATTTACCGATTCCGGGTCGCGAGCTCAAGGGCGTACATTTCGCCATGGAATTCTTGCCGCAGAACAACCGGCGCAATGCGGGTATTCCGGTGCAGAATCCGATTTCAGCGCAGGGCAAACACGTTGTCGTCATCGGTGGTGGCGACACAGGTTCTGACTGCGTCGGTACTTCAAACCGTCACGGCGCGGTGAAGGTGACACAGCTCGAACTGTTCCCGATGCCGCCGAAAGACCGCGCCGCTTCAACGCCTTGGCCGTACTGGCCGATGAAGCTCAGGACATCTTCAAGCCACGAAGAAGGCGCCGAGCGTCTGTGGTCGATTAATACACTGCGTTTCAACGACGATGGTAAAGGCAACGTGAAATCCCTTTCATGCCGCCGCGTCGAAATGAAAGAAGGTAAGTTCGTAGACATCGAAGGCTCAGATTTCGAAATCCAGGCCGATCTTGTGTTGCTGGCGATGGGATTTTTAGGCCCGGTAAAGAGCGGTATGATCGAACAATTCGAAAAAGCCGGTCTGCAACTCGATTCGCGCGGCAACGTCAAAGCCGACTTTGGCGATCATGCCGGCGCGCACCACACCTCTCTCGACAAGGTTTTTGCCGCCGGCGACATGCGCCGTGGCCAGAGCCTGATCGTTTGGGCGATTGCCGAAGGTCGCAAGTGTGCCAACGCCGTGAACGCGTATTTACTACAGGCTAAGTAGATGGCAGCGGACAACAGCACCGTAAAATCACCACTCACGCTCGCCGGCGAGTTCAGGGCGCCGCGCCCCACTCTCCCGCGACCTGGCGAGGGCAATATTTTCGGGCTCTACTCAGGCCCGATAGCCGACACGACCACACGCGAATGGGATTTTAACAGCAAGCTGTTACCACGCCGCCGTACCGAGCGCAAAGCTTGGATCTACCTTGGTATCTTCAGCCGCGATTTCTACGCCGGCATGGCGATTGTCGATGCGGGTTTTCTCTCTACCGCATTCAGCTATGTATATATTCCGGCCGAGAAATATTTTATTGAGGACAAGATCACGCAACCGATGGGTTTCGGGCGTGATTTCGACGCCACTCTGTCTGACACTTGGCGGCTGGGCCGCTATGAAATTTTACCTGCTGCCGATAAGATCGTCGTCAATATACGCGGGCAATATGACCTGACTGCAACGTTCTGGCTCAAAGGCAATGGCCTCAGCACGATTGCCCCGGTAGAAGGCCGACCATTTAATTTTACGTATAAAGAGATGGCACTTGCCTGTGAAGGTGAATTCATCGGTGATGGCCGCCGGCAGAAATTTTCCGGCGAATCGGGCATACTCGATTACACGAAGGGTTATCCGCCCCGCCGCACCGAATGGAACTGGTTATCGATGGTGGGCAAAACAGAATCGGGCAAGCAGCTTGCCGTCAACCTCGTCGACAAATTCAACGAAGGTATCGAAAATGCGCTGTGGTTGGGGGGCGAACCGCATTCACTTGGCAGCGCGCACTTCCATTACATTCGTCCCGCTGAAAAATCGATCTGGCGTATTCTCACGCGTGACAACGCTTTCGAAGCGCGCTTTCGCCCGTTTGGCGCACGCCACGAAGACCTCAATGCAGGATTTCTCAAAAGCCGGTTTGTGCAACCGTACGGAACCTTTGACGGACAGATCAAAATCGGCGACGTCTCCGAAAAATTTACCGGCTTCGGCGTAACCGAAGACCACCTCGCAGTCTGGTAATCGCCATGGCAATACACGCTACGACGATATTGTGCGTCAAACGCGGCGAGACTACCGCTATGGCGGGTGACGGCCAAGTCAGCGCCGGGCAGACCATACTCAAAGGCAATGCCGTAAAGGTGCGAAAACTCTACAACGGTAAAATACTCGCGGGTTTTGCCGGTGCCACGGCCGACGCCTTTACTCTGCTCGAAAAACTCGAAGAGAAGCTGCAGTCCTATGGTGGCAATCTGACACGCGCAGCGGTTGAGTTGGCCAAAGACTGGCGAACGGACAAAATGCTGCGCCGGTTAGAAGCCATGCTGATTGCTGCCGATAAAGAAAAAATATTTCTACTAACCGGAAACGGTGATGTCATTGAACCAGAAGAGGGTGTAATCGCCATCGGATCTGGCGGCAATTATGCATTATCAGCGGCCCGGGCGCTGGTCGCGCACACTGACTTACCTGCGGCTGAAATATGTCGCCATGCGATGAAAATCGCCGCCGATATCTGCGTGTACACAAATACATCGCTGACAATGGAAACCCTTTGAGATATTAGCACGCTACCTATTCCCGCGTTACACCCGGGAACAGGTAACAGGCCGTTAATTATTCCTGTTCTTCTTTGTTCTGACCGGGTAACGTCTTCGCCGTCACGCTATCGGCGTCTAAATGCACCCGCCAGCCTGCATCGGTCTTGATAAAAGACAGTTTTTCATCTTCGGCGAAATAGAGGGTCGCCTTATTGCCTTTCTCAAGGCGTCTGACGACCTTTGCCGGGGGTAACATTTCTTTCGGAAACAGGGTCGTTTCGCTTCCCGTCGCCCCCTCGCTCTTCATCATATAACCAATAAAGTCTTCAATCGTCAGTTCTTTGAGTTTTGATACAGGTAGGCCCATCTGCTTTGCCATATGCTCAAACGCCTGCGCCGCCTGTGGGTTTTCGGGGGTCGAACCGAACATCTGGCGCATCTGCTCAACCTTGTCTTCGATTTCGCTCAGCGTTTCTTTGGATAATACGGCGACAAAGGCCTTGGCGTCGCGTTTGAGATAGGCTTCTTGCGCTGCGGCAAGCGCCTGCTCAGGCGTCTCTAACTTCTTCTTGCCGCAATGCATACCCAGCGCGACAACAAGGCAGAGACTGACAACTGACTTCATGCTCTCAAATGGCGCATTGAGACACAATGACAATCATTAACAGCTGAACCGTTCGCAAGTCTCAAGAGCCCACAAAACGCGCCCGCACCCATGATTACTAGTCGAGAAATTCCGGACGAAAGTATCCCTGAAAAACAGGATTTTGTGTATCTGGATGCCAGTGGTTTTCGTCGAGAGAAAGCATGTCTGATAGTGTGCGAATACGCAACTCGTCACGTTGGTCTCCCGTATGGTAGATCAGATAGGGTGTGGCCCCGGCGCGCAAGACCAGCATAACGTGACGAATTTTGAGCTCATCCGAACGGAAATAGAGCAGATCTCCGGTCTTAAGCGCCTTGTGTGGCAACGCCCTCCCCAGAGGACGCGATCGTGTGATCAGTTGCGGCGCAGTGAGGTTGCTCTCAATCCACGCCCCCTGCACGGCGGCAAAATTTCCCGGCGGTTCAGCTATTGCGAGTGCATGGAGCTCCCGGTAATGCGCCCGAAACCGCTCGTCATGTTTCTGCATGGCCTCCCAGAACACATAACGTACCAACCCCGCGCAGTCCCGATTCTTGGCATCCCAGCGGTAATTACCGCCGTGCACACCGTGCCTTTTCAGCACTGCGGGGGTGAACACTTCGATAAATCGACGAAAGTATTCTTGCTGCGAGCGTGAAAGCCGCGGCGCGGCCGGCAATGCGAAACTGAGGGCAAAAAAAAGCCCCGCGAAAGCGGGGCCTTTGTGGTTTCCCAAACGGTACCTTATTTCGGTGCCGTTCCGTCAGCCGGGGCGGCGCCGCCAGCCGGAGCCGCGGGAGCTGTTGTGCCACCGACCGGGCGAATTGTAGATTTCGGAGGATTATCATCGACCGTGAATTCAATCTTCACTGGTTGAGATTCGTTGCCTACTTTATCTACTGCTTTCGCTTCGATGCTGTGCGGGCCTTCAGTTTGGAATACGAGTTTGCCGCTGTAAATTTGCCATTCTGCAGCATTGTCGATTTTGACGAAGATATTAGCTACACCTGATTCTGCGTCTTGTGCTTCTACCATGTAGCTGTTATCGCGGCGAGCGTACTTCTTGCCGTCGACGGTGATCCAGCGCTGAGCTGGAGTAATCATAACCACTGGTGGTGTATTTTCAACATAGAGAGAGTTGATGACGGCGAGGTCTTCGGGGCTTGCACCTTGACCAGGAGTCGTTGTCGAAAAGCCGCTGAGGTTTTCAGATTTGTTGCCGAGGTTATCTACAGCGCGGTATTTGAGCTGTGCTGCACCCGGTTTATCGAGCACAATGCCGTCTTTGTACGGCTGCCAATCTGAACCATTCGTTGAGTACTCCACGCTTTTTACACCGCTGTAGTTGTCTGTCGCGCGGATTTCGAGCTTTGTACCCGGTGCGAGATAGCGCTTACCGTCGATGATGATAGGAGCCTTATTGAGAGCAAAGTTCATGTACGGGCCGGTATTATCGATAATTACGTTGAAGATGTTGTCTTCTTCGCGGTTACCAACGCGGTCGACCGAGCGGTACATAATTTTGTGAGGACCTTCTTTTTCGATAGAGAAAGGGTGGCCATACACGCTGAACTGTTGAACGTCATCGACTTTGTATTCGATGAAGTCAAGGTTAGAAATGTTGTCTGTGGCAGTCAGTTCGAACTTTGCCTGCGATGTTGCATAGGTGTTCTTACCGTCGTTATACAGGTTGCCGACCTGATTGTCTGCTGTTGCCGGTTGTGCTGCCGGTTGTGCAGCAGGTTGTGCCGCGCGGTCTGCGGGTGCAGCCGGCTGGTCAATTTTGCCTTCGCTGGCTTTTTCAGCCTCGTCGACTTTTTTTTCTGCGTCTTGCGCAGCTTTGTCTGCAGAATCAAGGCCGGGTTGGTTCAGATCTTGCGCAATCAGCCATGAAGCTGATGCAATCATGACCACGAGCGCTATCTTGATGGAGCGTGTCATATTCAGTAGCATAGGTTCCTCTCTTTATATTTACAAATCCAAAAGCTCTGGGGTTTTTCTCCCTTAGGTTATCGACCCCCGCAGCTTGGTACTTAACTGCGAGACGCGAGTTCAGTCACAGAATGTCAATTTATTTTGCTGTTTTTATGCGCAGAAAGACACGCAAAAACCGGTGGTGAACCGGTATTTGCTATTTTTCTTGCGGTAGGCTCTGCTTGCCGCGGAAAATGGTAAAGAAGACATAATCCCACAGCGGTGAACTCAGGCCAAAATTGTATTTATTGGTGAGAAAATGATGCCGCATATGGTTTTCTTTGATCTTGCGAAACCAAGCAGATTTCCAGTTGAAAAAGTGCGTCGCAAAGTGGATGAAATCATATACCATGTATGCCGTGACAAAACCGGAAAATTGGGGCAAATAGTATTCTCCGCCCCATGCTTTGAAGCCAAAATAAAATAACGTCGCCAGTGGCAGGCTTGCACCGGGCGGCATCACCAAGCGAGTTGCATCATTCGGTGCATCGTGGTGTATGCCATGCGAGTAAAAATAGATCATCTCGAAGACTTTATTTGTCTGCGGGATATGAAAGAAAAAGCGGTGCATGAGGTATTCAATCAGTGTCCAGATGAACATCCCGAGCGCAAAATGCGCGAGAATCCATTGCACCTGAAGATGAGGTTGCATAAAAGCAAAATACATCGCTACGGAAACTACCGGAATGTAGATAACAAATGGCGTCGCCGGGTGAACGTGCGACAGGCGCTCCATCCAGTCCCATTTGAACATGCGGATGGTTTCGCTGGTAGCCATGGCCTCTTTGAGGGATTTCTTGCCTGACGCTTCCATTTGCGCAGTATTGGTTTTTTGCACACCGCGTCAAGAACAAGCCGGTTACCGGGTGTATTGCTGGTATTTTTTGCTGTTGCGGCGACGCGGACTGCAATAGCAAATTCGAGAATCAGCAGAGAGCGAAAATGAAAAGTTGACGGGCACGGTAGGTAGCTCAAGGTGCATTAGCCATGCGCACTTTAATTATCCCCCCCTGTATGTTGATACTCGTCACCGGATGTGCAGGTCTCACGCTCAGTCAGAAATCAGCGGACCAAGTCGCTGCAGAACGCGCGCTGGTGGCCAAAAAGACTTCACTACTTGAGCGCGAGAATCAGGTACTACGCGATGAAAACCTGCAGCTGACGCGCAGTGGCGAAATGGCAAAAGCCGACGCCGAGCGAAAACAGACGGAGTTCACTGCGAATCTGAATCGGCTAACGGGCGAACTCAAGGCTGCTGAAACCACGATCGCGAACCTGAACCAGAAAATTGCGATACTCGAATCAGAGAGCGGCGGAAAAATCAAACAATTGACGCAACTCAACGAACAGCTCACCGAGCGCCACCGGGAAGAAATGGGTAAACTCACGGGAGAGCTCAAGAACGCACAGGTAGAGGCGGCCCGAGATAAAGAACGCGCATCACGTGAAGCAGCCGAAAAACAATTCGCACATGCTAAAGAGGTGCAAGAACTCAAGACCCGCCTCACCGAAAAAGAGAAAGAGGCGGACGAACTGCGGCGCACGATTAGCGAATTGCGCAATGAACTCGCCGCACAGAAAACCAAACCCGCTGCGAAATGAAGCGCCTCGCTTTTTTGTTATCTCTCCTTATCCCCTGCGCACTATGGCCCCGTGAACTGACCATCTACGTAACGTCAAACCTCGCCGGTCGCTTTCCTCTCGATGACAAACATGACGAAAACCACCTGCTCCGCATCGGCACATACCTGCAAAACGCACGCGCCAAAAACACCGCTTCATACCACCTCGATTTAGGCAATGCATATTATCCGGGCCGCCTGTCACGTTTCAGTTTCGGTTCACTGACTGCCGACTATCTTCAGGCGCTCAAACTCGACGCGGGGCTCGTTTCGTCGGCCGATCTCAATATCGGCGCTGAGAGTCTCGACTATATCCGTCGCGCGCGCGGCAGTCGTTTTCTGTCAGCGAATCTGTACAGCGATAAAGACCCCTACTTTGAACCTTATGTGTTGCTAAAGCATGCGGGCGTCAGGGTGGCCGTGGTCGGCATAACGTCGACAAAATCGATTGTCGGTTATGCGGAGGCACAGCTGCTCGACCTGCGCTTGGCCGCGGCCGGTGAGGCGCTCAAAGCCACACTCGTCAGAGCCGCCGGCGAAAAACCTGATTTGGCTATTGCGCTTACTGGCAGCACGCCCGAAGAGGCGCTTTCACTGCTGAGCCAAAACCCGCAGCTTGATATGATTCTCTGCGGTAGCGATTCGCCCGCGACGATCGGTAAAGACCCCGTTTCGGCAATCGAGCTGCCTGATGGTCGCAAGGTTGTCGTGCTACCGGCCGGTACATCGCTGGTAAAACTTGCCCTCGTCAAAAAGGGCACGCGCTGGGCAATCACCTCGCGCGAGGGCATCGATGTTTTCGAAGCAACTAAGGGCGTCGAAATTTCACCTTCGTTCGCGCGGCGTATGGCGTTATGGCAGAAAGGTTATGCGGCGGATGAAGAACGCGAGGCACCCTCAAACGCGTTTACGCCCTTTCGCCTCACACCGCAGTTTGCCGCCGCCGCGCTCCGCGACACATTCGGCTGCGATGTGGCCTTTCTCGAACAGGGTGATATCGACAGCGAAAATATCAGCATAATCCGCAAACCGGCCGACGTGCGCTACGCGGTGCAAAACGATTTCGATACATTCACATTTCGCTTGCGCGGCGACGCACTGCGCCGCTTTTACGAACAGAATCCGCAGCTGGTATTCTCCGGTATTTCGGCGACCAGTATCACCGGTTATGCCATACGCGACAATGTCAATTACCGCGTTTGCAGCACGCAACGCGGTTATGAATATGCGATGGCACAGACGGCAAAACGCACCGCAGCGGAAAACCAGTGGGTCGGCATCGGCGATGCAGTGTTATCGGTGATCGGCAACGGCGTGAAGGACCCTGACCGATCAGCGGATAACCGTTTTCGGCTGCTGACCATTCTCAATCTGTCGAATGTATATGAAACAGGTCGCATCGACAACGCGGGCGGCATTGAAACCCCGCCGGGCCAGCCGGCGGATTCTTATTTTAAATGGGGCCTGGAAAACGATGTAAATTTTCTTTTCTATAATCGCCGGCACACATTCGCTTTTAATCCGTACATTTTCTACGTGCGGCAAAAAGACCAAGTGATTCGCAACCTGTTGCGCGGTGATATAACCTACACCTACAATACCGAGTGGTACGTAAAACCTTACCAGAAGAACCGCATCGATACGGTTGTCGTCGCCGACCCCGTCACCGGCCTCAGGCCGAGTTTTTTGCGTGAGACCCTCGGTGCTGAATTTTCGTGGAAATTTTTTACCGGCAGGCTCGGTGGTGGTCTCGAAAAAGAAATACTCGACCCCGCCAACGACCCCAACTGGGGTCTTGAGGCCACCATCGCCGCGTTGTGGGAGTTTTATCCCGGCATAAAATATAAGCTCGGTTTCGATTCATTTTCTTCGCGCACGTACCAAAACCTCTGGCGACACCGCGTTGAAGTCGGCAACTCGCTCATCTTTACCATCGCCGACCCGTTGACCTTCAGCATCAGCCATCGCTGGTATTATTTCTATCTGCAGAGCGTGCAGAATTTTTACAACGCGTCGGTGCTGATGCTGTCGCTCGACGTGAGAACAACTTGGAAATATCCGTAACTATTGTCGCGGCGCAGACTATTTGGTTTCGGCAATAATTTGACCCGATTTGGCACGGTAATAGGCGATCTGGTCTTCCAGTTTTTTACGGCTTTTGATAGTGATGCAACCCTCTTCTGCGGTGATATTGCCCCCGCTGAAAAAATTCGCCTCGGTTTCGGCCTTCAGCCGCATGATGCCGCACATGGTTTTTAATTCCTGCAACGTGATGTCGAACTTGTACGCACGGTCTTGCCCGCTCTTGTCTTTCAGGCGCATATTCTGGTTGCGCACGAGGTTATAGAGAAATGCATACATGCGCACGAGCGGGTCATTAATTTTGAAAATCACCAAACGCTGATGCGAAAACCAGATGCGGCGCGCCATATTTTCGAAAATTTTCTGTAGAACACCTTCGGCGACACTCGACACGAGTTGTTCGGGCATAATGCGGATTAACTGCGTATCTTGCGTGGTCACCGCTGAGCCCATGCGAGGCGCGTTTTCGATAAAAGCCATTTCCCCGAACAATTCGCCGGCGCCGAGCACATCGATGATGAATTCTTCGCCGCGGACAATCCGCATCAGCTTGACTGACCCGGAGAGGATAACGAATATCTCGCGACCCATTTCGCCTTCAGAAAATACCATCGTGTCAGCCGGCACCGGCGTTGCCTTGGCTGCGAAGTTAATGGGTTTATAATCTTTTTCGAGATCAACCCACAGCTCGCGCGCCATATCGAGATAGACGCCTTGGTTTACCGAAGCCCAGTCAATGTAGGCCTTGATTGCCCTCGCGGCGTAATGCGGTTTCTGCCATTCGATATATTTATGCGCGAGGTTATAGAGCACCTCGGCTGTGACATTGCGGTCTTCAGGAGTATCTAACTTCGAAAGATGCAATTGAATCGTTCTCAGTTCACGAGAATACAACCGCAGCATCTTCAACGCGAGCTCGGGCTGAGATTTGAGATAGCTGCCGATCATCGCTATGGGAATCTCGGCCACCTGGGCATCGGTAGCTGCGTAGATCGTCACCAGAAAGTGATGCCCGGTAAGCGCAGAGACCAGACCGAAGCTGTCGCCGGCTTCAAAGCGCGACAGCACCTTGTCGTTGAGACGGTGTTCAGTGTCGATCGCCAGCACACCTTTGCGGACTATATAAAACAGTCCGGGGTTGGCTGCATTTTGGATAATGACGGTCGAACCGGCTTTGTAATCTTTAATCTTGATTTCGGGCATGCCTATTGTTGATTGTCGGCAACGTCGGCGGGGGAAACGACGGCTATTTTGCTGAATTATGTCACATCATCGTTTTATCGATCTACTAAAATTTCTTGCCAGTCTGCTATGGCATGGCCAGCTTGTAGCGTGGTCAGGCAATCGGCACTATTGCTCTCCGCCGTAGTTTTGCTGTCATTGTCGTGCCGTAATTTCGGAAATTTCTGGGAATCCCCCGCAAAAAAGGACAGCGAAACAAAAGCGGACCTTGTGGCACCGACTGTGCCCACCGGCTTTAACGCCGTGCAGGGCGGTTCGACGCAAATCAACCTCAACTGGACTGCCGCAACGGATGAGACGACGATACAGAGCGCGATCGTCTATGAAGTCTGCCAATCGCTGGCGGCGGGCATCTGCAATACTTTTACGGTCAGCTACACCACGCCGGCGGGTGCCGTCGTTTTTGCGGCAACGGGGCTTACAGCCTCGACAACTTATTTCTACCGGATCAGGGCGAAAGATGCTGCCGGCAATGCCAGCGCCGCGTCGACTGAGGTGAGTGCGACCACCGGCGCTCCCGGTACCGTTAATGATCCGGTGTTTGCCCCCGCCGCAGGAACTTACAACGTGACGCAAAACGTCGGCATCACAACGAGCACCGGCGGCGCAATCATTTGTTATACGACCGATGCATCGGCGCCTGCTTGCGACGGCCCCAAAACAGGTTGTACTGCACCGGCATCACTTTATAGCACAACGATCAGTCTGCCCACCACAACGACATTACGCGCCATTGCCTGTCTTGCTGCGAATACCGACTCGGCGATTACCACAGGTGTTTATACGATAGATTCTGTCGCCCCGACCATCACCAATGTCACCTCGTTGCTCGCCGATGGCACTTACGGTCTCGGCCAGACGGTCAGCGTTCAGGTAACTTTCAGCGAAGTCGTCAACGTCACAGGTACACCGCAGATTAATATTGCGACGGGTTCGCCTGCGATAACTCCGGCGAACTATATTTCTGGTTCAGGATCAACCACGCTGACCTTTGGTTATGTCGTCGCATCGGGAAATATTTCGGGCGACCTTGATTATGCGAACACTACCGCTTTAACTTTGAACGGGGGCACGATTCTTGACCCGGCCGGCAATGCAGCCATTTTAACTTTGGCTGCGCCGGGCGCTGCGGGCTCGCTCGGCGGCAATAAGGCTCTCGTGATCGACGCTCAACAGCCTGCGGTGACCTCGGTAACCGCGGCTAACGCCGACGGCAATTTCGGCGTAGGTTCGGTCATCGTGATTCAAGTGCAGTTCAGTGAGGTGGTGACGGTCACCGGCTTGCCGACTCTCGACGTCGCTACGGGTTCTCCGGCGGTGACGCCGGTGAGTTACACCTCTGGCAGCGGCACAAACACATTGGTCTTCCACTATAATGTGGTGGCCGGTAATGCGTCGGCAGATCTCGATTATGCGAGTGCCACGGCCCTGAATTTGAATGGCGGCACAATTCGGGATGCGACGCTCAATAACGCTCTTTTAACGCTCGTTCCGCCAGCTGCCGCGGGTTCGCTCGGCGCAAACAAAGCTCTGGTGATCGACGGATCTCAACCAACCGTTATCAATGTCACCTCGACTACAACGAATGGTCTCTACGGCGTGGGCGCAAACATCAATGTTCAGGTCGTGTTCAGTGAGGCGGTGTATGTGGGCGGTACGCCACAGATTAATCTATCGACAATAACCCCCACGATGACTCCTGCGAATTACACAACGGGTGGTGGCACAGCGACTCTCAACTTCAGCTATACAGTCGCTCCCGGAAACAGCAATGCCGACCTAGACTACAATAGTTCGGGGGCACTCATTCTCGCCGGGGGCAGCATTCAAGACGCCTCGGGCAACACCGCAATTCTTAACCTGCCTGCACCGGGTGCCGCGGGTTCGCTCGGGGCAAACAAAGCCATCTCGATTGATACGGCGCCGCCCACTATCCTTTCTGCTGCTACTCTTGATCTGAACAACAACGGAAAGATCGACGCGTATCGTATTACCTTCAGCGAAGCAGTACTCGATTCGACTTTTCCCGGATACCTCAATAACGCGATCGGTGGCGTAACAGGTAGCTGGGCAGTTGCAGGCTACTCCAACGTGCGCCTGATTCATGGGACACAGGTGAGCGTTATGAGCAGTGGATTCTTCACCGACACCGCCAATGATCCCGTGCTCTATATCGCCTTCGATGAGAACGCAGGCGTCTGCAATTCGGGTTTGCAGATTGGCTGCGATACCGGGACAAAACCTGATCTCACCATGCCGGGCTCTGGTCTGACCGACATGGCCAATAATCCGCTGGCCGTGTTTGGCGCGGGCGGCGTCATTGAGGCAGATAATGCTCCACCAAAGCTGATGGGCACTGCCGTGCCAAACAATGTTACAGTGCAGATAGTGCTCAGCGAAAATGTCGCCTCGGCTACCGCCGAATGCGGCCCTGGAAGCTCACAACCAGGGGTGAGTTGTTCTACCCGCTATACGATTAACAACGGGCTGACCGTGAATAGCGCCATCATGCTCGGCGGAGCGGGTGTCAATGGCCCCGTTATTGTGCTGACAACTTCGCTGCAGTCGATGTCGACTCTCTATACCATCACAATCGGCTCTGGCATCGTGCAAGATCTGGCAGGGCAGGCAATCACGGTGCCCAATAACACGGTGACTTTTACCGGCGTTATTTAGCAGAACGACTGTTCTGCGCTGGCGGGCCCCACCCTTAATTCACGCGACATAATATCTAAAGCCACGGAAATGGTCATGTTCCATGGCTAAATCCCCCAAAAAACCCGAGAAAAAACCGGCAAAAACGGCTGAAAAGAAGCCACAAAAGCCCGCTGAAGATGCGCCCATGCACGGCCACGTATCAGAAGAATACAATGCCTCGAAGATTACCGTACTCGAAGGCCTCGAGGCAGTGCGCAAGCGGCCCGGTATGTACATCGGCTCCACCGACCTTCCCGGCCTGCACCACATGGTCTATGAGGTCGTTGACAACTGTATCGACGAAGCTATGGCCGGCCATTGCGATACCATCGATGTAGAAATACAGAAAGGCAATATCATCAGCGTGTCTGACAACGGTCGCGGTATTCCGGTAGACATTCACCCGAAGGTCGGCGTTTCTACTGTCGAAGTAGTTCTCACCAAGCTGCACGCCGGCGGTAAGTTCGGCGACGGAGCCTACAAGGTTTCGGGCGGTCTGCACGGCGTCGGCGTCTCTGTAGTCAATGCGCTCTCAGAGTGGGTTGAGGTGGATGTGCACCTCAACGGCAAGCACCACCATATTCATTTTGACCGCGGCAAGACCAAGGCCCCGCTCAAAGTAAAGGGCCCGACCAAAAAGCGCGGCACGACCGTAACCTTTCTTGCCGATCACCAGATTTTCGACACACTCGAATACCGCTACGATACGCTTTCGTCACGCCTGCGCGAACTCGCATTTCTCAATAAAGGCGTAAAAATTACGATTCGCGATACGCGCGAAAAGACCGAAAAAGAACACGTCTTCCAGTACAAAGGTGGCATAATCGAATTCGTGAAGATGCTCACGGAAAAGAAGAATCCGTTGCAAAAAAAGCCGATCTACGCGATTCAGCAAAAAGACGGCATTCAGGTTGAACTCGCAATCGAATACTGCGACACTTATTCAGAGCAAATTTTCACCTTTGCCAACGCGATACATACGCGCGAAGGCGGTACGCACCTTGAGGGCTTTCGTACCGCGCTGACGCGCGCCATCAACGAGCAGAAAAAAAAGCTGGGCTATGACAAGAAAGTCGAGGAGCCATTGACGGGTGACGACGTGCGCGAGGGTTTAACGCTCGTGCTGTCGATTCTGATACCTAATCCGCAGTTCGAGGGCCAAACGAAGATGAAGCTCGGCAACGGCGAAGTCAAAGGTATTGTGACATCGGTTGTCTACGAAAAGCTTGTCGAATATTTCGACGAAAACCCGGCGGATACAAAACGTATCATAGAGAAATGTATGCAGGCAGCACTTGCCCGCATCGCGGCACGTAAGGCAAAAGAACTCGTGCGGCGCAAGAGCGCGCTCGAAGGTGCAGGCCTGCCCGGCAAGCTCGCTGACTGTTCTGCCCGCGAACCAAAAGATTCCGAACTCTTCATTGTCGAGGGTGATTCGGCGGGTGGTTCAGCAAAGCAGGGACGTAACCGCCATTTTCAAGCGATTCTGCCACTCAAAGGCAAGATCACCAACGTTGAAAAGACGAAGCTCGATAAGATCTTAGGTGACGGCGAGGTCGCGGCGCTGATATCGGCGATTGGCTGCGGCATCGGCGCGGAGTTCAATCTCGAGAAAGCGCGTTATCACAAAATCGTCATCATGACCGATGCGGATGTCGACGGTGCGCATATTCAGACACTGCTACTGACATTCTTCTTTAGGCACATGCCGCAACTGATCGAGCAGGGTTTTCTGTATATTGCCCGCCCGCCGCTTTACCTGATCACACAGGGCAAAGAAAAGTTCTACGCCTACACTGACCCCGAGAAGAATAAGCTACTCAAGGGCTTTAAGGCCGAAAGCAAGTACACTATACAGCGCTATAAAGGTCTCGGTGAAATGAATCCCGAGCAGCTGTGGGAAACCACGATGGACCCCGAGCGCCGCGTGCTGATGCAGGTGTCGGTCGACGATGCGGTTATTGCCGACGAAACCTTCATTATTCTCATGGGCGACGAGGTCGAACCGCGTCGCAAATTCATCGAAGATAACGCGAAAAAAGTCGAAGAATTGGATCTTTGATTTTTTGCCCAACCGCCATCGCGCCGTTGGGCAAAAAGGGTTTAGAGCTTATCTCAGTAGCCTCACGAGCTACTGAGTTAGGTTCTTAGTTCATTCCGTAACGGATGTAGTTGCGGATATGCGAGCCCACACCTTCAAAACGCTGCGCGATAATCGAATCGAGCTCGTCGAGCGCCTTCTGGTTGAGCTCGGGCAGCTTATTGCCGTCAGAAAACCCTTTTAGCAGATTGGCCTCGTCTATCAGCGTATCAAAACGATCAGAAAAGTTGTAACTTTCTTTCGCCAACACATCGACGAGATACTGGTCGCTGAATACCCCGTAGGTTTTGTCTTTATCGACGACCTTGAGACTCAGTATGAACGGATGCTGCATGTTTTTCTTCGCGTAGGCCTCTGAGATCACAGTGAGATGATATCTTTCCAGGGTCGTGTGCCGCGACGAGATGCGGTCGATCGCCTCAAGCTTTGCTTTATCAAAGCCCATCATTGCTTTGATATTGATCCACAACATGCCCATGGTACCGTATGTTGGCAGCACACGCGCATGGTATGGCTGCGTCAGGTCACCGACGTAGTGCAGACCCCAGCCGAGAAAGCGATAACCCCAGTAAGGGTGGCCGGTTTTGAATGCGTAACGTGCGAGAGAGGTGAACTGGTGCACGCGATAACGCGGGTATGTGCGCTTGAGAAAACCTGCGGCCAGAAAAATAATTCCCGATTCATGGTAGTAGCCAATATGGAAGGGTGCCTGCGTACCGTAGTACAGTTTCGGATCGCCGAAAGATTGGGTACCGAAACCATAGTCTTTACCGATCGGTTCACCGTTGTCGTTGAACAGGTTGATGTCCAGGCCGAAATCGGGTTCATCGCCGGCGGTCGACAGCACCTCGAGCGGGCTCACCATGTCGCCTTTGCGAATGTCATAGAAGACGTAATCGCGCTTCAGATCTTTTTCGCCAAAGATGCTGACGCTGTTCGGGTTTGTGCGCTTGCCGGGCAATGGTTGGCCGGGCATCACTTGCAGAAAATAACCCAATGGAGTTTTCGGATTCACGCGCAGTGCACGGAGAAAGTTTTCCCTTATTGTTTGCGCGTCGCCACCCTTAAATGCCAACGGCTCGGGCTGAGGCGCAGATTTGGCGAACGTGATTTTGGCGTCGTTCTCGATCTGCGCCATGAGGGCGATTAATCCGTCTTTTTCTTTCAGCAGAAAGTCTTCGAGGGTTTCGACTTTCACTTTGGGTGCATTTGCCACTTCGGGCAAAACCTCGAGCGCTGCGCGGTTAAATAGGTAGTGATTCGACCACGCGAAGACGCCGCTGCCACCCAACAGCAGCACGAAACCCATAAGGGGGATTACCAGCGTTCTGAACATAACGCGCAACATGGGGCTGCGCACCGCTCACGTCAAGTCAGATAAGACCTTTGTTTTTGAGGTAGTCAGGAAACAGCGTGATATTGCGCATCGGCGAAAACCAGCCGTGTGCCTGCCCTTCGTTGAAGCGGATGCCGAACACCTCAAGTTGCAGACAATTGTGGGCGAACTCGACAGCTTTATCGGGTGTCATCGTCATGAACAAGGCATTGCCATTCTCGTCGAGGTTGCGGTTGCGCTCTGCGTACAAACGCAGTTTATCACCGTCGGTAAATACCAGATACCATACCTTGCCGTCAATTTGCTGCGCAGAAGGCTGCCCCTGCTCCATACTGCGCGGCGTCATGAGAAATAACCATTCAGGTAGCTGAAACATTGCAGCCCACAACCTGTCACCCTTCTCGCGGTCGACACTGCCGTCGGGTAAGAACGTATCCCTGGCGAGCGCGACAAAATCGATTTGCTCCATTGTACATTATCGACAATGGCCGACGGCAGATTAATTCACAGACCGGCGATGACGATAATCAGACATGCCGATTTCTCTCGCCGCGCAGGGCGAATATTTCGAAAGCCGGGTGCATGCCGAAGCACCGCATTCGCTGCGCAGCAATTTCCAGCGCGACCGCGACCGCGTTGTGCATTCAAAGTATTTTCGCCGCCTCGAGTACAAAACGCAGGTCTTTGTGAACCATCTCGGCGACAATTTTCGCACGCGGTTAACACATTCGATCGAAGTCGCCCAGATCGCACGTACGGTTGCCCGTTCCCTTGGTCTAAATGAAGACCTAACCGAAACCGTCGCGCTCGCGAATGATTTAGGACATCCGCCTTTCGGGCACGCCGGTGAGCGGGCACTACACGAGAAAATGAAATCTCATGGGGGCTTCGACCATAACGAACAAACACTGCGCATCGTCACTATGCTCGAAGAGCGTTACCCCGAGTTTCAGGGGCTCAATCTTACCCGCGGAACTTTGGCAAGCCTGCAGAAACATGCGAGTATACCCGCCGGCGCCACGCCGCCAGCCGAGGGCCCGCTCGGCCATTGCCTCGAGGCGCTGATCGTCGACATCTGCGACGAAATTGCGTACAATAACCATGACATCGATGACGGCCTCGAGAGTGGCCATCTGCAGCTCGATATGCTCGAAGAAGTCGAGCTGTGGCATGTTCGCCTGACCGATGTATCTTCGCGTTACCCGAAGTTGCGCCAAAAAATACGCATTCGCGCGACTATACGCGAAATGATTAATCATATGGTCTCTGATCTGATTGAGAATTCAAGGCGACAGATCGAGAAGTCGGGAGTACAGAATCTGACAGACGTGCTCACGTATAACGGTAAAGAAGGAAATCCACCGCTGATTGCGTTCTCGCCTGAAATGGATACGCGTGTAAAGCAGCTCAAACAGTTTTTGTTCAAAAATCTTTACCGCCACGCAGACGTCGTGCGAATGAATGAACGTGCGGCGCAGATCATTTCACGCATTTTTGATTTTGCCAAAATGGACCCTCGCATGCTTCCCGCCGATTATTATGAACGCATCGAGGGTATAGGTGCCGAGCGGGTCATCGCTGATTTCATTGCGGGCATGACCGACAGATACGCGCTGCAGTGGAACAATGAAATCTTAGGTACAAATGCATAACGGAAATCGTTGTTTTCCAATCACGTCATAGCAGCAGCGCGCAGCGTATAAACGTCTACTGGCCCGTTTATGCCCTTGAATTGCATCGTCCTGTGCAGAAGCCGTGCCCGCCTCGCCTTAAGAATCCCTTGCACCCCTACATCATCAAGTATGCGGCGCGTGAAGCGAATGTCGTGATCATCGACCGAGGCCTGCACGCGCGCTGCGAGATTCACCGTATTGCCAAAATAATCGACTGAGTTGTTGAGGTTGACGACGATGGCGCTGCCTGCGTGAATGCCCATTTTGATTTTAAGATAACCTGCTTGGTTGTACTGACGGGCGGAAAACTCCTGCTGAGCGGCAAGCGCCGCATTCAATGCATCTGCCGAACTGAGAAAACTACCCATTACAGCGTCCCCTATTGTTTTGACTACAATGCCATTATTGCGTTCAATGGCAGAAAATAGAATTTTAAAGTGCTCTCTGACAATTTCATACGACTTCGCATCGCCGAAATCGGAATACATTTGGGTTGAGCCTTTGATATCTGTAAAGAGAAATGATGCCGTTTCCACTGCGAGGCTTTCTTGCGTCGATAAGACCTGGTCTCCGAACAGCTCCCGAAATTTCTCATTGGCCAGGCATTCTAACCCTGATAGAAATTTCTCAGGCATATGATATCGGCGTTCTTTAACTGACTGTATCATATCCTCACGAAATCTGGTGACCACCCCGTTGGGAATGTTGACAAAAGAAGGATGCGCAGTGAAAGTTACCTCAATATTTTTATCAAGAGTATTACGAAAAGATAGATCGCAAAGTTCACAAAACCCTTCTGATTTTAATTCACCGAAGTGATGCTTAAAACCGGGAATCGCGTTACAATGCGTGCAATGAAATTCCCACGAAAGGTTGAAGAGCCCTGCGCTGACCATCTGTAGAAAATCACTCAACAATACGCGATAATCTACCAATAATGCCCCAGCGAGACTTTTAAGATTTACTCTGAATAAATTGTCCGGTGGCGAGGCTGACAACCAATTGAATAAGACAGGAGTTAAGGGATGCTGTGCCATTTTTTCCGTGATGGCTTCCGATCGCTGCATACCTTAGCAGTCGAAAATACGTCCTAAGCCTTACAAAAATACTGTAGGGGGCAGAGTCAGAGCATTAGGGCAATTTTTGCACCGCTCGAAAGCAGAAAAATGACGAACGCAAACAATAGGATCTTACCGGCATCCATAGCCGATGAAACGATAAAAGCGCTCCAAAACAGCGCAAAAACGAGTGCCGGCATCGCAATCTGCACGACGCTCGCCAGCTCTTTGAACTGGGTTTTGTAATCACCGGCCGAAAGCATGCGGTATCCGGCGAACAATTCGTTCTGGTAGAAATAGACGATGCCTGCCAGCGTCAGCCAGCCCAATATTTTCTTATACAGATCGACGCCGCCACGAAACGTCAGAAAAACCAACGCTAACGCGGCTAAGACTAAGGCTGCCCAGATACCTGCTGCCATGTTTCCTCAAATTCGAATGCAAACCGCAAACTCGCGAGAACGCCTGTGATGTCCACCTCATTTGCAGCTGTCTGCGAAAAAGCCGTGCCATGATCGGGTGAGACGCGCAGCCGCGGCAGGCCCAGCGTCGTATTAACACCGGACATTCCGGCAAGCGCCTTAAAAGGGATTAATCCCTGATCGTGGTAGTTGGCAAGAATCAGAGAATATTTAGCGAGGACATGACGGGTGAAAACCGCATCTGCCGAAACCGGGCCTTCAACGACTGATCCTTTCTTCGCCAGCGCGTCTATTCCCCGGCGCACGAATTCTTCTTCATTACCTATTCGCCCGTTTTCACCACAGTGCGGATTCACCCCGCACCACGCGACTTTCTTCTTTGGTTGAAAGATGCCGCGATAGAGCCTCAGCGCAACGGCAAGGTCGTCGAGCGAAACTTCATAGAGTTTGCGGGAGACCTGCGCCAGCGGAATGTGGTTGGTCAATGGTATCACAGAAAAATTTTTATGGTACATGCACATGAAAACTTTGCGACCGAATGCGCTGGCGAGCTGTTCTGTGTGCCCGGTGAAATCCACACCGGCCTTCATGATGAGTTCTTTGGAAACCGGTAGAGTCACCAGCGACGAATTCGGGTGGGCTTGAAAAAGTTTCATGCCCTTCTGGAATGCGTGCCATGAGCGCATGGCAACGAGAGAATTGCCGCGACCCGGTTCGATCGGCTTGCCCGCCTGCAACTTCAGAAACAGAGGTTTCTTGATTTTGTTGTCGGTCAACAAGGCATCGAGTACTTCAGGTTTCGCAGAAAAATCGGCGATGTGAAAGTGTTTGCGGATAAACGCTTCATCGTTGGCAAAAACATCGCCCACGGTGACGATGCGGCGCAGAGCGTAGCGCTGTTGCTTGTTTTTCGGAATCAATTTGCCGTAACCGGCGATAATTTGCCTGAACGCGAACCACCCGGCGCCGGCGGCGTCACCTTGCGTAACAATAACTGGTCGTGGTTGTGCTGCGTTAGCGATTGCAGAACGCCTGAAGCGAGATTACTTGGCCTCGGCCTTATCGGTGCGAGCGTTTTTCGGGAACAGCATATTCTCGTTCAGGTTATCTTTGAGGTATTCTGCTTCGATTACGTCTTTGGCTGAAGCCTTGAGATCGTTCGCAATCACGCAGCGGCCTTCGAGAATTACGCCATTTTGAATGATAAGTTCAGGAGTTTTGATATCGCCAAAAATTTTCGCAGTCGGCAGAAGCATGACGCGGCTTTTTGCCGCAATATTGCCGATGATAACGCCTTCAACAAAGACTGAGTTGGCGGCAACGCTGGTTTTTACCTTGCCGGTTGTACCGATATAGAGCTGGTCTGCCTGCAGCGCACGCCCTTCGAACTTGCCGTCAATTTTCAGTGAGCCATTGATATAGAAACGGCCGGTAAAATAAGAGTTTGGACCGATGGTAGAGTTGGTTATTTCCTGCGAGCTTTTGACGAGCGCCATGGGTTAGCCTGAATTTGGCGCGTAGGCCGTCATTTAAAAAGCGTAGCATGGTGGCTTCGCGACCATGCTACGCCAAATCTACAGTTTGGCCGTGATCAGGCACCATGGCGTGCCAGCCAAATTTGTCGATTAAGCGCCGACGCATTTCGTCGGAGGCGACCGCCTCGCCGTGGGTCACGAATACACGCCGGGGGCCGATGTTGCATTCTTCGAGCCACTGCAATATTTCAGCATAATCGGCGTGCGCAGAAATATTTTCGAGCGTATGCACCTCGGCACGGATCGGTACATATTCTCCGTGGATTTTGAGCTCCGACACACCCCGCTGCAGCGCCTCACCGCGCGTTCCCGCTGCCTGAAAGCCGGTCAGTAATATCGCGTTGCGTTGGTCACCGCCGAACGCTTTCACATGGTGCAATACCCTACCCCCTGTCAGCATACCACTGGCGGAAATAATCAGCATCGGCCCTTTTTGTTCGTTTAACCAGCGTGACTCATCGGGACTGCGCACATAACGGACGACATTGCATGTGGCATCACAATCCGCCACATCGAGACGGTGCAGTTCACGATATTTGGTGAGCAATCCGCTGGCGTTTTCTGCCATCGGGCTGTTGAGATACATCGGAAAATCGGGAATTCGCCCGGCTTTTTTGAGTTCGGCGAGGTAATACATCAGCGCCTGTGCACGACCAACGGCAAATGCGGGAATCACGATGACTCCACCGCGTGCATGCGTGTCACAGATAATTTTTTCGAGCGTATCAGCAACGCTGTCATTTTCGTGCAGCCGGTTACCGTACGTCGACTCCATGACGAGAAAGTCTGCCCCCGTGAGCTTCGCCGGGGGATAAAGCAGCGGATCTTGCATGCGCCCGATATCGCCCGTGAAGGCAATCTGCTTGCCGTCACATTTCATAATCACCTGAGCCGCGCCAAAGATATGACCCGCATAGGTGAACTCAAAAGAAATACCGCCCGGCAGATTAATACGATCGTTGAAAGGCATTGGCTCGAAATACTGCAGCGATAATTCCGCTTCAGCCTGCGAGAACAACGGCAACGCGGGCTTATGTTTTGTGCGGTTGCGTTTGTTAAGATAAGCAGCTTCTTCTTCCATCAGATAACCGGTATCGGGCAGTAAGATCTTACACAGATCGTGCGTTGCTGCCGTCGCGTAGATACGTCCGCGAAAGCCGTCTTTGATCAGACGTGGTATATAACCGGAGTGATCGACGTGCGCGTGGGTGAGCACGACCGCATCAATTTCGCTGACGTTGATCGGCAACGGGCTCCAGTTTCGTACGCGCAGCGTCTTGAGCCCCTGAAACAGACCACAATCGATAAGAATTTTTTTGCCATCGTGTTGAATAAGGTACTTTGAGCCGGTGACCGTACCGGCACCGCCGAGAAAAGTAATCGAGGTTGCCATGAGGGCATAACGTAACCGGTATCGGCATCGCCGGGCCAAGGCTTTTTATTACTCCGTGACTACTCTACAATCGATCTAAAAAACACTTTTCTGCGCCAAACCGCCTCGGCATGCTGACTGCAATGAATCCCTTTGCCGATATTAAGACCGATGTACCCTACAACTCGATCAGCCAACTCTGGGCTGAACGGGTCAACCAATACCGCGACAAAACCTACCTGCACTTCTATGATCGCTCATGGACCTATGGCGAGATGGAAGAAAAAGCCGCACGCGTAGCGGGTCTGTTTAAGTCTCTCGGAGCCCGGCACGGCGAGCATATTGCCATTCTGGTGCCTAATGCACCGGAGTTCTTATTCGCTTGGTTCGGTGCGATGACAGGCGGATTTACCGCGGTAACGATTAATACATTACTCAAAGGCGAAGAGCTCGAATATATCATCAACGACTGTGATGCAAAAATACTGGTGACGACACCCGCGCTGCGCAAGACTCTCGACGCGGTATGGCCACGACTTACTCAGCTGCAGCATGTGCTGTTGACGGAAAAAGACGACGGTATTGCGAACGCCGGAGATTTCAGCGCGCAAATGGCGAAAGCCGTGCCTTACCGGCCTTTGCCGGGTGCAAAAGACAAAGCTTCGATGATCTATACCTCAGGCACCACGGGGCACCCCAAAGGAGTCATTCTCAACCACGGCAATATACTCTACAACAGTTATGTCACGCACCAGATGATCGACTTGACCGCCGATGACACCGCGCTATGCATCATGCCGCTTTTTCACGTCAATGCGCAGATTGCCTCGATGATGTCGACGCTGTGGGCCGGCGCCAGTGTAGTGCTCGAAGAGGGATTCAAACCACGATCTTTCATCGATACGCTGAAGAAATTCCGCTGCACGACATTCAGCGGTGTCCCGACGATCTATAACTTTCTTAACGAACTCAAGGAGGCCGAAGGGCAAGACTTATCTTTCCTAAAAGCCTGCATCTGCGGTGCGGCTCCCATGCCGGTAGAGGTATTTAACAAGTTCGAAGATAAATTTAAGGGAAAAATTATCGAGGGCTATGGCCTTTCCGAAGGTACCTGCGTGTCATCGCTGAACCCGCTCAAAGGCAAGCGCAAGATTGGTTCGATCGGCCTCGCGATTCCAGGTCAAGAAATGGCGATTGTCAACGCCAACATTCACGACCGCAATGAATTTCTGCCTGACGGCGAAATCGGTGAAATCGTCATACGCGGGCCGAATATGATGACGGGCTACTACAAAAAAGATGAAGCGAACAAATCAACGCTGATCGACGGTTGGTTACACACGGGGGATTTAGGCCATCGCGACAATGAGGGTTACTATTATATCACCGGCCGTAAAAAAGAAATGATTATTCAGGGCGGTGAAAACATCTACCCGAAAGAAATCGAAGAGGTGCTCTACAAGAACGACGCCATTTCTGAATGCGCCATTGTCGGCCTGCCCGATAAAAAATACGGTGAAATCGTCGGTGCGTTTATTATCGTTAAAGAGGGTATGGCACTGACAGCTGCAGATGTACGCAGCTATCTGCGCGAAAAAAT
>JAEUSA010000448.1 GCA_016788945.1 Leptospiraceae bacterium | reverse complement strand
TCGTACATGATGCCCGTCATATTCGCAAATTCGGGCGCGCTGTCTTTGCGCAACACCATCACATTCTGATAGCCGAATGAGCCTTGGCAATAGCCGATCTCATGCAGCAGCTTTTCGCGAGCACTGCCGGTGGCAGCGTCCATGACGATAACCGCGAAAGAACAGTCCTCGGTATCTTGCTCGAGTTGTTCGATGTTCACGGGCGTATTTGGTGGCGTCTGTTCGGCAGCGATGACTTCATGCCCGAGTTTGGTTTCGATATAGTCGTCAATTTCTTGTTGCAGCGGGCCCGCGGCAGAAAGATAGATTGTTATATAGGGTTCTTCGTGTTCGTTTTCTTGCATAACTGCCTATGAATGAATGCGCGTCGCCCTGTATCCCTAAAGGCAATAAGGGGACATCTTGCTTTTCCAAGCCGGGTTAGCACGTTTGTCTATTGACCGCGGTTCCAACTCAGCACTCCCCGCCGATCTCGCAGTTGTTGCCTTGTGTATTCGGCGCGGCTTGCCGCGGCGCGTGTTGCAATGCCTTCGCCAAGTTGAGGCTGATCTCTTCAAAAGGTTGGTAACCACGCATCAGCAGCATGAACTGGTTATCTTCTTCGAGCACGAGCGCGGGAAAACCTTTCACGCCGAGGCTCGCGCTGAAGGTGAACTGGCCCCAAGTTTCTTTTTGCGCGGTTTCACTGGCAAAAACCTCGAGGAATTTTTGGCGATCGGCGCCGAACTCTGCCGCGATATCGGCAAGAACCTCACCCGAAGTGATGTCGGCTTTTCCGCGATAGAAATCCGCCTGAATTTTGTGGTAATAGGCATATGCCGCCGCGCCATGGATAAGTTCCATGACGACGACGGCTTTCGCTGCAGGTTCGGTATCGTAGATAAAACCCTCGCGCTCGATGACTGCCGCGTCGCATGTCTGCCCGGTCATGCGTTCGACTTCGCGCCAGTGCTGGCGCATGAGGCGCGCACGCGCGGGTGTCATCGTTTCGGCGAGCGCGCCGGGGCGCAACCCGCCCATCACCAAGCGTATGTCGAGTTCGTGCGCATAGGCAGCGCGCAGCCTTTCGAATACCGGCGCGAAACCATAGCACCACGAGCACATCGGGTCGGCAAAATAATACAGGCGGGGCAGGGCCATGCGGCCAGACGGGGCGCGCCGACGCGGCGTCATCCGCAAAGGACTGTTTACTGTAGCGATCGCTACAGGCTCATTTTCCTTGTCCCGCGCCCTGAACTTCCGTTTCTGGCGACATGACAGCTGCAATCACAGAAGCGTCCGCAACCCGGAGCACCATGAAATACCGTCTGCCCGATGAAGTGATGGAATACCGCGAGCAGGTATTAGATTTTGCCACACGCGAAATTCGGCCATCGGCCGAGAAGCGCGACCTTGAAGGTACGTGGGATTTCGCCCTGTGGAAAAAAATGGCCGATATTGGCCTGCTCGGACTCTCCGTTCAAGAAGAATATGGCGGTAGCGGGGCTTCGTGTCTGATGACGACGGTGGCGCACGAGGCGTTCGCCGAAGGTTCGCTCGACGGCGGATTAACCCTCGCGCTCGGAGCGCATGCGATCATCGGTACCATGCCGATTGTGCTGTTGGGTACCGACGAACAAAAGAAGAAATATTTGCCGAAGCTCGCCTCGGGAGAATGGACTGCGGGGCTGGGCCTCACCGAACCAAGTTCGGGTTCCGATGCCGCCGGTAGCATGCAGACGCGTGCCGTGAGAAAGGGCGACCGTTACATCATCAACGGCAGCAAGATGTTCATTACCAACGGCCCGATCGGCGATGTGTTTATCTGCATGGCCGTGACCGACAAGAAAAAAGGCGCTTTCGGCGTTTCTGTTTTTATCGTCGAAAAAAACTTCAAGGGCTTTTCTGTCGGTAAGAAGCTCAATAAAATGGGCATGAAGACCTCGACCACGAGCGAACTCATCTTTGAAGATATGGAAGTGCCGGTCGAAAACATGATCAGCGAAGAAAACTCAGGGTTCCTACGCGTCGGCCGCGCGACTCTCGAGTGGGAACGCACGGTACTCGTCGCCGCGGGCCTGGGCTCGATGAACAGCCTGATCAGAGCGGGCACGCGCTATGCGAAAGACCGCGAACAGTTCGGTGAACCGATCATTCGTTTTCAGGCAATTCAAGACAAGATTGCGCGCAGCCGGTATAAACTCGATGCCGCGCGTTTACTCATCTATTCGAGTGCGATGAAAAAAGATGCGGGCCTGCCTGCACCGATTGAATCGTCGATCGGCAAGCTCTACACCACCGAAAGTAATGTCGAAGTCGCCTACGATATGGGGCAGGTGTTCGGTGGTTATTGTTTCATTCATGAATACCCGGTCGAACGTGCTTACCGCGATACCCGCCTCTCGACTCTCGGTGCCGGCACCTCAGAGGTAATGCGCTCGATCATCGCCGCAAACATGAAAGAACTGTGGATCGACTCAGATCTCGAAGGCGAAGAAAAAGAACTGTTCCACAGCTTCAGAAATTTCTGCCAGAAAGAAATTGCACCGCTGACAGGCGAACTCGATAAAAAAGGTGAGGTTCCCCGCTCGCACTTCGAGAAACTCTATCAGGTCGGTTATACATCCGCGATGCATGAAGAAGCTTATGGCGGTACCAACAGCTCATACTTCTTTGCGACGCACCTGCAAGAGGCGCTCGCCGAAGCGTGCGGTTCGACATTCTTTTCGGTCGGCGCATCAGTTGGCCTGTTCGGTTTACCTTTAAGAGAGCATGGCAGCGAAGCGCAAAAGACAAAATATCTACCAGACATCATCAAGGGCAAAAAAGTAGGAGCTCTCGGCGTCACGGAACCCGGCGCCGGTTCGGATGTGGCAAACATTCAGACGAAGGCCGTGTTCAGAAACGGCAAATACTATATCAGCGGCACGAAGACCTACATCACCAATGCTCCGGTGTGCGACTACGTGCACGTTCTTGCCGTCGCCGAGCGCGACGGCAAGAAGATCGGTCAAACCGTCTTTATCGTCGATGCGCACGCGAAAGGTGTTTCGCGCGGTAAACCGATGGATAAACTCGGTCTCAAGGGTTCGCCGACGGGTGAGCTGTTTTTCGACGAGGTCGAAGTGAGTGAGGCCGATATTCTCGGCCGCGCGGGTCGCGGTTTTGCGATTATTATGTCGGCGTTTAACCGTGAACGCTTAGCACTCGCGGCCTATTCGGTCGGTGTCATGGCGGCGGCGATTCAGCATTGCCGCAAATATGCGAAAGAGCGCAAGTCGTTCGGCAAGGCCATCATCAAGCACCAGGCAGTGGCGTTCATGCTGTCTGACATGATTACTAAATACGAAGCCGCGCGGCAGGTATTGCATGAAACCGCGTGGATGCTCGACGAAGCAGGCGATGAGTCACACTTTGTGCACAATGGTGAGCGCGTCGAGCTGGCCGCCCGCACGGCTGCGCTGAAGCTCATGGCCTCAACCTACGCGCGCGAAGTCACCAACCTTGCCGTGCAGATTTTCGGCGGCGCGGGGTATATTGAAGATTATCCGGTGGCACGGCTTTACCGCGATATCAAACTCGCAGAAATTGGCGGCGGTACCTCAGAAATTATGAAGTCGATTGTCGCGCGTTCGGAGTCAAAGAAGGTCTGATTTGCAGGTACCCGAAAAGAAGCTCAACACATTTCGCCGCAGGTTTCTCTCTCTTCAGCTCAAGCTGGTTGCGCGCATACGCCGCTCACCGGGCAAAATTCTGTTGGGTGTGCTCGCGGTCGGCATTGCCGCGTCGTATTTCACCGTGCAGTTATTCCAGGACGTGCGCACCGACTTTGCCACGCTGCTGCCAGAAAATGACCGCAGCGTGCTGCACGTCAAAGAAGCAACCGAAAGAACCGGCGGTGTCGGCAATATTTTTGTTTCCATCCATTCGCCCGATTTTGCCGCCAACAAGAAATTTGCGCACAGTTTAGCAGAGCTGTTAGAAAAATACCCGAAAGACCTGATCAAGTTTTTCGACTTCAACACGCGCGCAACCGAAACGTTCTTCAAAGAACGCCTATTTTATTATCTGAGCGTCGACGAGCTCAAAGAGTTGCGTGCGGCGCTCAAAAAACGCATGGAAAAGACGCGCCTGAGCGCGGTCGGGCTCGACCTCGAAGAGTCGAATCCCGATGCGGGATTAAAAAAGGTTCTGAAGAAGATTTTTGACAAATACAAATCGGAAAATCCGTTCGGCGCCAACAAAGAAAGTTATTTTACCAACGCCGACGGAACAAACCTCGCGATGATTATTCGCCCGACGGGCGATGCGGCGGACCAGAAATTTTCGCGTACGATCATCGACCGGCTGACGGCCGATATCGCCAAGCTTGATCCGAAAAAATTTCACCCGCAGATGGAAGTAGGCCTTGCGGGCACTTACGTTTCGCTGCTGCAGAATTTTGCCAGCGTCATTCAAGACACGGTCGAAACCGCGGCGCTCGCGATCTTTCTTGTGCTCGCGTCGATCTGGCTCTATTACCGCTCGATGCGCATGGTCGCGATGTTATGCGCGGGCGTTCTTTTCGGTATTCTGGTCACGTTTGCGATTACCTACTTCAAGATCGGTTACCTCAACCAACAGACAGCTTTTCTTGCCTCGATCATCGTCGGCAACGGCATCAATTTCGGTCTCATTCAGATGGCGCGTTATCTCGAAGAGCGCGGCAAAGGAACACGATTTAATCAGGCGCTGAAACGCTCTGTGTTCTACACAATTTCGGCAACGTTCATGGCGGCGTTCGCCACCTCGATCTCTTATTCGATTCTTTCAGTGACGACATTTCGCGGTTTCTCACAGTTCGGTTTTATCGGCGGCATCGGCATGGTCATGTGCTGGCTGGCACTCACGATTACGCTGCCGTGTTTTACCGCGCTATTTGAGCGTTGGCGGCCGCAGAACAAAGGCAAAATACGCCGCTTCATTGAACGCGACAATGCGCGCGCGCTGGCCAATTTCGTCCACCGCTACCGCAAGATTTTTACCTATTCATTGTACATTATTGTTCCGCTCTCCATTGCCGGAACATACCTCTACGCACGCGTTGACCGTTTTGAATATGATCTGAAAAAGCTGACAATCAAGGTGACCGAGGGCGCGGGCAGCGAGCAATACTTCATGCGCCGCATCGATACGGTGCTCGGCAACGGCTCCAATGCGTCGATGCTGATAGCGCACGACCGCGAAGACGCGCACCGCACGGCGCTGGCGCTCGAAAAGAAAATTGCCGATGCGAAAGCGGCGGGAAAACCGCTGTTTATCAGTTCGGTACGCTGGCTTGACCAGTTTTTCCCGCAACAACAAGACGAAAAATTTGCCATAATCAAAGAACTACGCCGCTTGTTTTTGCCGAAATACCTGTCGCTGATGTCAGCAAAAGAGCGCGAATGGGGGCAGGTTGCACTCAAAGCTCTGAAGCATGACCCGTTCAGTACTGACCAGCTGCCCGAAATGGTGCTGCGTTATTTTCGCGAGGTCGATGGCACTTTAGGTCGCGTGATTTTTGTCGGTGCAAGCAACAATGCAGTGCTCTCGAACGTGCTCGATATCATTCAGATCGGCAAAGAAATCGGCAGCGCGGTCACACTCGCGACAGGCCGCGAGCTCTCTAAAGGAAAGGTGCTGTTTGCCAGCGAGTCGATGATCTTTATCGATATTCTCGGCAACGTCGCGGCCGAGGGACCAGTGGTGACGATCTTCTGTTTCCTCGCCGTGGGCGGTTTGATCTGGTTTGGCTTTCGCCGCTTGAAAGAATTCGTGTTCGTCTATGCGTTTCTCGCATTCGGCATGTTTGCCTTCATCGCCTCGCTCTATATTTTTGGCATCAAACTTAATTTCTTCAATTTCATCACCATACCGATCACTATCGGTATCGGCGTCGATTATGCGATTAATATCTATTACCGTTACAAAGTCGATCATGAACGCTCGATTCGTGAGGCTGTGACCAGCACCGGGTCGGCGGTCTTTCTCTGCTCGTGGACGACGATCATTGGTTATGGTACGATGCTTTGGGCGAAAAATCAGGCGATGGCTTCTTTCGGTCTGATGGCGGTCATCGGTGAAATCTGCTGCCTTGCATTTGCCCTCATCTTCATGACGGCCTATCTTGGCCTGCGTGAAGATCAGCGCCCTGCGGTAGCGACGGCATTACCGGCGGCTAGCCCGGCGGTCAGTGCAGAAAAAATCACGGCAGCGGCGAAGCCCAAACGCAAAACGCCGGCAAAGAAAAAAGCCCGCAAAAAAGCTTCTTAAAAGGTTTTCAAGGCCTACTTCGCTCGGTCTTTGCGGTAGGCTGGTAATCTCCTTTTCGCTGCATGGCGCCGCATGACTTGGGCGACATGTTCTTTCGCGAAGCGGATCAGCCGCTTGATGCCACATTTGCCGATGCCGAGTTTGAGAAGATTTTTCTGCATAACCAGTATCCGGGAAAAGGAGGCGTAGCCAAAACCGGTGGCACTGGCGATAAAGCCGAAATCTGGGCTCTTTATGACGCGCAGACGCACTATAACGGCATCAATATGTTGCGCCGCCTGCGCCAGCTCTGGGGTATTCACCTCAATTTGCAGATCGGGCCGCGTTCTGCCGCTAATACTTCTCCACGGGGTATTCTGACCGCCGACCGGCGTCTGAAAGATTCACGGCGCATCTTCTTCGAAGGCTATAAAGGCAATATTTCTGATGCAACGCGCAGCATCGTCACGATTTCGCCCTATGACCACGGGGAAAAATCGCGCGCGCTCTCGCAGCTATTTTTCGTGCGCCTCATCGTGCCGCTGAAGGGCTTAACTGCGCTCGGCAAAATCGAAGCGTTGCTTATGGCCTACAGCGTGGCGTTGTTTCTTGATGCGAAGCGTTTCGCCGGCATTGTCGACCCCGATATATTTCTATTCGTGCCGCCCGAAAGTGTGCGCGCGGGTCTGGCGCACTTTCACCGCAATGACCGGTTGTTGAACACGCACCTTGTTTCTGGATTCAATTTTTTTGACAGCGAGGGCAGGGTTCGGTTCTTTACGCATGGACTATCGCGCTTTGGCATGAGCGAGCTGTTACTGAGCGAAGATAAAAGTAAACCCGCACTGACGAGTGCAGATTATACCGATGCGTTGAAGATCGCGCACAGTGAATTTTTAAAATACCTCACGGCGGGTAAAACCTACAAGTCGCCTAAGCAGGCCAGCAAGGTAGAAAAGCTGCCCGAACAGGTTTCTGCGATGATGGGGAAAAAAATCGCCGCGCTGAAACTGTAAGATCTCAGGGGTAAACGGGAAAACCCTGCAAATACAGATTGTACTGGCGTTCGATCATCTCTTTCATAAAGAGCGCGGCACGCCCAGAAAAAGCCGTTTTCTGCGATAACAAATAGCCGACGGCATCGTCCGTGCCGAGAGAAACAAAATAGCCGAGCTCGGGATATGCGTATTCTTCAACCGGTTTACCTTCGAGATCGGCGATGACCGTGCGCGCAACGTGTTGCCCCTTGCGTACTGCCGCCTGCGCACTCTTCGTATTTAATCCACGCCCCGAAAAATAGCTGTTATCGCCTGCCGCATAAAAGCGTCGGTCGCTGCGGTACTCGAGCCGGCCGAACTGGTCGCAGGTGAATGCAGGGGTGGATTTCACACCGGGCACGAAAAGCACATGATCGGCATCTCGCTTCTCGACGCCGCCACCCGCCGTGTTGTTGCGGCAAACGATTTTGCCACCGGCAAATTCGAGAAATTCTGTCATGAGATGCAGCGAAATATTTTTTCTTTTTGCCGCGGCCACGGCGCTCAGCCCTAACGCCGAATCGAAGGTGGGCAGCAGGCGATCGCGCGCTTCATAGAGGTCGACTTCGTTGCCGCGCGCGGCAAACTCGAAAGCAAACTGTACTCCCGTCGGGCCACCACCGATGACCGCGATATTTTTGCCCGTCATGTTCATTACAAGATGCTGGCTGGCGTGATCGTCGCGCAACTGGTCGAGTGTGAGAACACCCGGCGGATTCGCCGGTGTGTGCGAACCTTGCGCGATGATGATCGCGTCAAAATTACCTGCGAGTTCGTTGTCGCTGTCTGCGAGCAGGGCATCGATGCTGACGCCGCGATGGGCAAAATTGAAATTGAAGCGCTCGGCGAGGTGGTTGAACGCCACTTCGTAGTGTTCGGCATGCCGGCCGCGCGCGAGTTTATGCCATTGGGTGATTTTCTGATGCCGCAATCGCTTATCGAATAGCGTTGTCTGTCGGCCAAAACCGAGCCTGTTGAGTTCGATTGCCGCGGCGATACCGGCGTAGCCGCCGCCGATAACGGCAATTTTCATTGGTGAAAGAACCCGTGTCTGGTCACATCGCCGCAGTGCGGCGGATTCTCAGGACGGGAAGCCTTTCTTCAAGCTGCCTGTTACGTTCGGCGTAAAATGCCGCGCGTGAAGGATTCATCTGTGCCAGCGCCTCATAGAGTGCCTGCTCGAAGTATAAACCTTCAGACAAATTGCGCGCAGCGTCGCGCGCAAACGCTTCGGAGTTTTCAAATACGATGTGGCGTGTGTTAAAGCGGTTCGAGGGTAGAATTTCTGACATGTGCACGATGTTGTGTACGCTGAGTCCTCCGCCGACTGAGGTCAGTTTATTCTGGCGGTTGAGTTTTGTCAGTACGTTGCGCGTTGCGGTGAGAACTTCTTCGTCGTCGACCGACAGGTGCATGCTCTTTGACAGATCGCCGCGGCCGATGGTCACTTGGGAAAGTGCGGCGAATGCGCTCGAAGCAATCATCGCGTCGAGGTTACGCACGGCAGTGCCGGTTTCGAGGTTGATCGCGAGACGCGCTTCACGGCCTGTTTCTTTCATAAGCAGGCGGGCGGTTTCAACAAAGTTAGTGAGGGCATAGACCGTTTCGACCATCGGGGCAAGAATCACGTCGACACCGGTGGCCAAGCAGTCGCGTATGTCGCGGCGGGCCTCAGGGCCGCCTATTTTGACTACCAGCGGCATGAAATTTCGGCCGTTATCGCGCGAAACTTCGCGCATCAGCGCGATTTCGGCAAAGTCCATGTCTTCGACTTCAGTGCCTGTTTTTAAGGCTACGACGACATTGTTTTGCTGTAGACCAAGGAGCCGACGACGCAGCTCTGCAATAATTTCAGGATTATGCCGCATGTTCATTTATCGGTGCATTCTGCAGAAGCCTGAAGACCAATTTCGATCTTCAGGCCAAGACCATCAGGCCGTTCTGATCAATCTGGAACTCACGCGACACCGATGCGACCTTTTTTTCACGCATGCGGCGCCCGAGGTCGAGCGTCGATAGGTCGGTGCCCTGCGGCCAGAAGGCAAGCAGCGTCGAGCCCGCGCCAGAAAGAAAACAACCGTAGGCGCCGTCACGATACCAATCGTCGAAGATTTCGAACATGCCTGGAATAAGGTGTGCGCGCTGCCCCGTGTGCATGCGGTCTTCCATCGCCGCGCGGAAACTGAGCGTATCTGCAGGCGAAAGCGTCTCTTTTTGCAGCAGGTATACCAAAGCGGCCACACGCGAGGTCTGAAAAATCAGATCTGCTCGTGATACACTAACCGGTATGAGGCCGCGCGAATCACGGGTCTCGAGTTTAAGGTCGGGGATAATCCCTGCAATTTTTATGGGTGCTCGTACTTTGAGTGGCAGGCGCATAAACGAAGGGCCACCTTCTGCAGATTCGGCCGTGGTGGTTGCGGGCAGGCATAAATTCCAGCCGCCAAACAAAGCCGCCGTCAGGTTGTCGGGGTGGGGTTCGAACTCGAGAGCAAAATCGAGTAACTGTTCGATGCGGTAAGCCATTTCGTGCTCGCGGCGCAAGGTTTCATTGGCGAGTGTCAAACCAGCCAGAATTGCGGTGCTTGATGAACCGAGACCGCGGCTGAAAGGCACATTAACGAGTACTTGCACATCATAGGCTACCGGGTTTTGACCGGCCTTTTTGAGCAGGTGGTTATACGCGCGCACGAAAAGATTGTCGCTGTCGACCTTCTTGGGCAGTGCACTCGCCGCCACGGCACCTGAAGGGCCGGGCAAGAAGCTCAAGCGTATGCTGCCGTCGCTGCGGTTCGCTTTATCGCAGACAAAATCGTTGCGCAGGTCGAGCGCTATGCCCCAGATGTCGAATCCGGGGCCCAGATTGGCTGTGCTGGCAGGTACAGAGATGCGCAAAGACACCCGGTCAAAAACGGGGTTAAAAACCCGCCTACAAGTAAATTTGACTGCAGGCTCCGAATACGCGCTTTACGCTGCCGGTAGCAGAGCGATGCTGCGCCATGTCCACCAGTAACGAGATCGTCATTTTTACCGCCATCAACGATACCGACGTCGCCGAAGAGCTCATAACCAATATGCTCGAGGCCGGCCTTATTATCAGCGGCACGCTGTTTCCGGGTACAACCTTATTGTACCGCTGGGAGAACAAAATTAACCTCGACGAAGAGGTCAAAATTATCATCAAAGCCAAGCGCGAAAATCTGGAAAAAATCGAAGACTATGTCATGCACCGCCATCCTTACCGTTTTCCTGAAATGACGGTCATCGATGCATCGTTCGGCTCGGAGCGGTTCCGGACGTTCTGCGCCAACAAGCCGTGAAGCGCAAGAGCCGCGAACTCGTCTACTCGGTTCTCTACGATTTGTCCGATTATGGGCATATCATGTCGGCAGCGAAGTATCGCATGCTCTATGACGCACTGAAGTATGAACGTTGGAACTGGCATGCACCCGAGGTTGCCGAAGAGGCCACACTCGCTTTGGTGCACACGAAGCGCTATCTGCACGATTTTCTCGGTGCGAAACTCACCGAAGTAACGCAACGCGCCGAGGTGCCGATCGATCGACGTATCGTCGAAGCAGTGCGCACCGCGGCGCAAGGTACGATTCTTGCCGCCGAACTCGCGCTCAAACACGGTGTAGCCTCGAATTTGAGCGGCGGGTTTCACCATGCTTTTGCCGATCACGCCGAAGGGTTCTGCTTTCTCAACGACACGGCGATTGCTGTGCGCGCACTGAGACAAAAACGGCCTCAGCTCAGAGTGCTTGTCGTCGATCTTGATGTGCACCAGGGAAACGGCACTGCGCATATTCTGAAGGGAGATGACCTGTCGTACACGTTCTCGATGCACGAACGCGATAATTATCCCGTTAAGCAGCAATCGACGAGAGATGTGAATCTTGAGTCGCATTTGGGTGACGATGAGTATCTTGCCCTGCTTGCCGAAAACTTGAAGGCGATTGAGAATGAATTTGATCCCGAACTGATTTTTTACATTGCCGGTGTCGATATCTATCGCGACGACGCGCTCGGCGGTCTGCGCCTGACAAAAGAAGGCATTGCACGCCGCGAACGGATGGTGCACAACTTCATGCCCCAGGTGCCGCTGGTCGTGCTGCCCGCGGGAGGTTATGCACGCAATCTCGCTGATACTGTTGAGCTCCATGCGCAGACGATTCGCATAATGCACGGCAAATGAGCGAAAAACGTTTTGACTTTCAAGATCTCGAAGAAATCCATTTTGCCGATGAACTTACTGCGGCGAAACATTTCTCAGGCAGTGAGCCGTTATTTCTTTCAACGCTAACCGAGGCCGAACTCTGGCAGGCGCTCGAGCAGGCGCACATTATCGAAGAGCTTAAGGCGCGGGGTTACCATCCGCTCAAACTCAAAACAGAATTTCTCACTGAACGTGATCACCGATTCTATATTCTGTTCGGTGACGAAAAAATTCTGCACATGCGGCTGAGGCTGTCTTATTTCAAGCTGCACCGTCACCCGATGATGCCGGCGACGAAAATGCTTTTTATAGATTGGCTGCAGTCGCGCCATGTGTTGGCGCAGGCGCGCGAACGCGCATTGTTTCCGGGACAAGATGTTCCTGGCCTCGGCATTTTCAATCGCATCGACCACTTTCTCCGCAACCTTGTCGTGACAACGCGTGCGTACGGCGGTTTTAATATTCCCGAATATTTTCACGACGCGCTGCTGTTTCACCGCGCTTTTCGTTTCTATGACCCCGCGCGCGAGGCCTTTTTTCGCGCGCTACTCAGGGATTTGCGAGAATTCGGCGCGCGGGAGATTTCCCGTGCGCTGTCAGACGGCCGTGTGCGCGATAAACACGGTGCGGTCATGGAGTGGCATGGCGCGGAGATGCTGATATTCACGCACAAGCCTTATGCAGAGATTATTTTCGATAACCGGTACCACCGCGCCGTTGAGAAAGCGATGCATGCGCTGAAGTTTACGCTCGCGAAAGCCTGAATTCACGCATCATGTCGGCGGTAATTTTACCTTCGTAATATGCGCGCCCGATGATGGCCCCGTAGAGTTTGCGCGCGGCGAGTTTTTCGAGGTCAGCGAGTGAGCTGACACCGCCCGATGCGATGAGTTTGATTGCGGGAAATTTTGCCTGCAACGCGTCATAGAGCTCGTAATCCGGGCCTTCCAGCATGCCGTCTTTTTTGATCTGTGTCACGAGATAATTATCGATGCCGAGCCCCGTGAGTTCGCTGATCAGTGCTTCGACGGTATAACCCGATTCTTTAAGCCAGCCTGAGTGTCTCACTTCATTGCCCCAGGCATCGACGGTTATGAGTAGCCCTTTGGCGAAAGATTCTACGATGCGCAAAAAAGCATTTCGATCGACAAAGGGGAGCGAGCCCACCATAACAAAATCGCGGCCTTGTTCAAAACCATTGTCGAAGTAGTACCGGAAATCATCAAGGCCCCGCACACCGCCGCCGATTTCGCATGGTATATTTACCGCGCGGCGGATTTCGGTAAAAAGCCGCCCTTCACAGATTCGTCCTTCTTTTGAACCTTTGAGATCAACGAGGTGCAGCCGTTCGGCGCCGTGGTCAGCAAAGTAATAGGCGAGGTCCACAGGTTTTTCATGGTAAATCGTGGCGGTGTTGTAATCGCCTTGTTTCAGACGCACGACTTTGCCGTCGAGTATGTCGAGTGCGGGTATCAGCTTCATAGTAGATCGATAAAATTCTGCAGCAGGTGCAGGCCGTGGTCGTGCGATTTTTCGGGGTGAAATTGTACCGCGAACAGATTTTCATGTTCAATCGCCGAGGTAAAAGTCTGTCCGTAGTAAGTGGTCGCCGTGGCGAATGGGTGTGTCTCGCGCGCAGCATAACTATGCACGTAGTAGAACATCGCGTGCGCGGGAATACCGCGCCCGAGTCGACTGGTTCCCGAAAATTCGGTGGTTGTCCAGCCGATGTGCGGTATCGCCGGTGCCTCGGTATTTTTTTCGAGACGGGTGATTTTTCCCTCAACAAAGCCGAGCCCATGCGAGCCGGCGAACTCGGTCGAGCTTTCGAATAGCAGCTGGAAGCCGATACAGATGCCGAAAATAATTTTCTTGCGGGCGTGTGCCTCACGAATCACGTCGAGCAGACGGCGGCGTTCGATCTCTTCCATCGCACGCGCAAAAGCGCCGTCGCCGGGTAGCAGCAGTACATCCGCCTTTTGTGCTTCTGTCGGGTCTGCGGTCACATCAACCTTCTGGCCGAGATGCTCAAACGCTTTCTGCAGCGAGCGAATATTGCCCATGCCGAAATCCAGAAGCGCGACGCGTGCAGCATTTGCCATTTACGGTAACTCGCTCACGCGGCGCGCGTTGGCGGGCCAAAACAGCCGTTTCCTTCGCGACGCGAAGGAACAAAAAGCAGAAGCAGCGCAGCGCTTTAGCAGCAACTTGCTCCGGCAAGTTGCGAGGCTTCTGTTTTTTGAGGCAGTTTTGAGTTCGCCTATTGAGTGCATAATTCAGGAATCACAGACTACCTTTCGTCGACGGAATCTCATTGGCACGCCGCGTGTCGATGGCGACCGCCTGGCGCAATGCAAAGCCGAGCGCCTTGAAGATGGATTCATGGATGTGATGCCGATTTTCACCGTAGTGGACCTGCACATGCAGGTTCATCGCCGCGTGGATCGACAGTTTGTGTAAGAATTCGAGTGTAAGTTCTGAATCATAGATGCCGAATTTTCCCATCGGCTTCAGCGGTTCGCCGCGATAGACGAAGTAAGGTCGTCCTGACAGATCGAGTGTGACGGTCGTGAGCACTTCATCCATCGGTAAGGTGAATGAGCCATAGCGGAAAATACCGGCTTTATTGCCGAGCGCCTGTGATAGCGCTTGGCCCATCACAATAGCGGTGTCTTCGACCGAGTGGTGGCAATCGATCTGGATGTCGCCTTTGAGATTCAGCTCGAGATCCACCATGCTGTATTTGACAATGTGCCCCAACATGTGCTCAAAAAAAGGAATTGGATTCTCACCCGACATGCGGGCTGCACCGTCGAGATTCAGAGACAGCGAAATCTGCGTTTCAGAGGTTTTGCGTTCGATACGAGCGATGCGTGCCACGATTAATTAAAGAAGATTTTTGATTGAAAACACAGCGTCAAGGCGAACTCAAAAACGCTTTCCGTAGCAGCGCTTGTTCCGTCACGGTCAACAGAGGCCTTATGTCACTGACTACTTTTTTCACCTTTCTCACCCCAAAAGACCGCACCTTTTTCCCGATGTTCAAAGAAGACACGGATAATCTGGTGCTTATGGGTAACACCCTCGTCGAATTGCTCAAAGAACCCAATGCCAAGCGCCGCGAACAGCTGACGAAAGAAATCGACCGTCTGGAAAACGTGGGCGATGACATTACGCATGCTATTTATGTTGCGCTTGAAAAAACATTTATCACCCCCTTCGACCGCGAAGACGTGCATGGGCTGGCGGCATCACTCGATGACATCGCCGACTACATTCAGGGGGCTGCCGCGCGCGCACGCCTGTACCATATTGCAAAGTTCCCTGCCGCGGCTGTCGACATAGCGCAGATTCTGCAAGAAGGCATCAATGAAATTGCCTCGGCAGTGCCGCAGCTAATGAATCTCAAAAACCATAAAAAGCTGAACGACCAGCTGGTGAAAATTCACAGTCTTGAAAACGCTGCCGACCGCATTTTTAATTCGGCAATCGAGCAGCTGTTTCTCAAACAAAAAAATGCCATTGAAGTCATTAAGATGAAAGAACTTCTGGCCATGCTCGAAACGGCCACCGACCGTTGCGAAGACGTTGCCAACGTGATGGAAAGTATCATTATCAAGTATTCCTGATTCTATGGACCTTTTTGTCGTCGTCGTAGTTCTCGCCCTGTTATTCGATTTTATCAACGGTTTTCACGATGCGGCAAACTCGATTGCCACGATCGTCTCCACGCGGGTGCTTTCGCCGTTTAAAGCCGTGTTATGGGCGGGTTTTTTCAACTTTCTCGCGTTTTATATTTTTAAGTTGCACGTTGCCGATACTGTGGCCAAAACAGTCGACACCGGAGCGATTACGCTTCTGGTCATTATCGCGGGACTTCTCGCGGCAATATTCTGGAACCTGATTACGTGGTATTACGGCATTCCTTCAAGTTCGTCGCATACGCTGATCGGCGGTTTTGCCGGTGCCGCGTGGGCGCACGGCGGCCTCAAAGTCGTCAAAATGAAGATGATCTGGCCGATCATTGCCTTCATTTTGCTGGCGCCTGTGATCGGCATGCTGATTTCATATTTTAATTCCATCATACTACTGCACCTGTGTAAACGCGCGCACCCGGCGACGGCCGATAAGTGGTTCAGGCGGGTGCAGTTGATTTCTTCGGCGGCGTTTTCGCTCGGTCATGGCGGCAACGACGCGCAGAAGGTAATGGGCATCATCGGCGCCGCAATGCTCGTCAGCGGTAAAATCACCAGTCTTGCGCACCTACCCCAATGGGTGGTCGTCGCGTGTTATGTGGCGATCGGTACCGGCACCCTGTTCGGCGGATGGCGCATTGTTAAGACGATGGGGTCTAAAATCACTAAATTATCCGCGTTCGAGGGTGTGGCGTCCGAAGCTGCCGGCGCGGTCACTCTGTTTTCAACGGGCACGCTCGGTATTCCGGTCAGCACGACGCACACCATTACCGGCAGCATCATCGGTGTCGGTTTAGCGAAACGCATCAGCGCCGTGCGCTGGGGTGTGACCGTGAAGTTATTCTGGGCGTGGATTATAACCATACCGATAAGCGCGCTCTTTGCCCTCGGGTTCTACCATTTGCTGCATTATTTTGTGTAATGGTTGCGCATGCTGAAATCGCTCGAGAACATTTACGGCCTCAAGCGCAGTAACTCGAAGTACGACGGCCTTGTCTGTACCTTCGACCTCGATAAGACATACCTCGACACGCGTTTTGAATCATTGCGCAAGCTGGTGCGCATTCCTTTCGAAAAGGCCGAAGAAAAGCGCAACATTCCGGGTGTGGCCGCCGTTGTGCGCGAGTTGCGCCGCGGACCCGGCGGGCAGCATCCGCCCGTGCCGATCTATTTTATTTCCGGATCACCGGAGGGAATGCACAAGGTAGTCACCGAAAAACTCAAGCTCGATGGTGTCGGCTTCGACGGCATTCTGTTTAAGAACTGGCGCGCCGCGGTCAAAAAATTCCAGTTCAAGAAGATCATTGATAAAATCGGCTTCAAACTCGCGGCGCTGATCTATGCGCGCAGTGTGTTTCCGCTCAAATCGCAAGAGTTGTTGTTCGGCGATGATTCGGAATACGATGCGACCATCTATTCGCTTTATTCTGATATTGTCGCCGGAGCACTCGAAGACTATGAGGTTTTGACCATTCTCAAAAAATGGAATGTCGCCCCGGACGAGATGGATTTAATCGCGCACAATCTGAAAAAACTCAAAGAGAGCGGGCACAAACCACGCGATGCGGTGCAGCGCATTTTTATCCATCTCGAACAGAAAACCTCTGCGCACCTGCATACAACATTATCCGATAAGGTCGTACCGACACAGAACTATTTTCAGACGGCGGTAATCCTCTACAAGATGGATGCCATCACGCGACCGGGATTATTCCGAATCATTTCGGATATGATTCGGAACTATCAGTTCGGCGTGAATGAATTCACTTCATCGACTGAAGACCTGCTGCGCCGCGGTCTCATCGACCGCGGTGAAGCGCGCAAACTTTTGAAAAACGTTTACAAGGGTAATCCGCTCGCGCTGCCCCGCCGGATTATCTCTGACCTGCGCAGTGATTTCATACGTACGCTCGATACTTTCAGTCGCGTGCCCGATACGATTATGCCGCCGATGCGGCGCGACAGCGACAAAAATCTGTCGCTAGTCGAACGCTACCTGCGCTTTTCACCCACACGCCACGTCTGACAAGGTTCTGCACCAGCACTCAGCTATTTACATTCGCTGACTGCCAGCTCATAGTTCTGGTCAGGCTTCCAGTCGCGCACGTGCAGGCGCATGCTACGCGGTGTGACGCACCGGCCCGTGGAGAAATTATTCAGGGGTTGTGCGCAACGGCAGCGATCGCTGAGAAACGATACGGAAATCGTCAGATCGCCGATCGTGCCGCCGCTCCAGCCACCGCCGGTTAAGAGCACGTACTCGATCAGTTTGAACTGTGTCGGATTGCCTTTGGTGCTGTATTTGGGTGCCTTAAAAAAATACAGATTGCTGCTGTGGGTTTCACGGTCTTTAACCGGTACTTTGCCCGGCGCGCTGAGCCGATAGAGTACGGGAAAGCGCTGGCCGCGGAAGCGAAAGCTGCCGTTGCCGGGCGCCACCAGCTTTTCGACCTTGAGCGGTAATTCACCCGCGGTGGCGCTGAAATCGATCAGCTGTACACGCTCGGTTTCGGGAAAAGCCAACGGAAAAAACTTGTTGATATCTCCCTCGAACCAGTAGTTGACGACTACCTTATAATAATCGGGTTTTACTTCGGTGATTTCAATGGTTTCGCGGTTCATATAACCCGCCGGTCGCCGTTCAATGAGTTTTTCGGTAATAATGTCGGCAAGCAACGCGTGGCAGAAAAACAGCATGAAAATAGCCGTAAGGGACAACAAAATTTTCATTGGTCACTGCGCGCTGTGTGGGTCAACTGTAAGCCAGATTAGAGGTAATTCTAACAGCACATGAAACTGTGCGATCGCGAAATAGATGCGCCGCCATTCGACCGCAAATAGAGTAAACAACGCAAGCGAGCCGGCAATCAAGAGCAGCGCGAATACCTGACCCTTCTTTGCGCTGAGCTTTTTGAAACCGGCAAAAAAGCTCAGTTCAGGAAAAATTTCGCTACCCGGCAATGCTGAGCATGCGTTACCCGCGGGTATGATCCAGATCCACATCAGATAATGCAGTAATTGCTGGTATGCAAAGAAAGACAGTAACGTCACCGGATTATCCCATGGCCAGAGATCGGGAATCACATGCTCGAAGAGGTCGCGTTCGAGTATGATGGGCAGGTTGATCTCCGTGATGCCGATGCCCATGCGCGCCATGATCGCAAAACAACCCACGGGTAAGATAGCGCCCCAAAAAACTGCCGTCAGAACCGAGATCCATCCGCCTTGTTTGCGGCAATGAAACAGCCAGGGGGTGACATTGTGCAGGTGAATCAAAAGAAAAGCTAAAAGCAACGGCTTGAATACCGCGATGATGGGCAGCGTGATGGCGATGCTGAGCAATGATATTGTCGCTACCTTGCCGCGCGTTTTACCCCAGACCGTGAGCAGCAGCCAGAGTGCAACGCCGATATAAAACAAGACAAAAAAAATACGGCTGGCGCGAGCATTGCTGACCTCGGCAAAAGAGAAGGGGAGTATCGTTGCCGATAGCAATGCCGCTCCGAGAAAAAGTATCGGTCTGAACGATTTACGTCGCCTGAAAATGCGGTATTGGCTGCTGAAATAGTCGAGTTCGCT
>JAEUSA010000149.1 GCA_016788945.1 Leptospiraceae bacterium | reverse complement strand
TTTTGTATTTGGTCTGAGAAGGCCTTAATCTCGTCTTCTGAATGTCCCGGGCCTTTCAGTTTTTTTAATGCATCATTGGCGTCGCGGCGGATATTGCGGATCGCCACCTTGTGGTCTTCGCACTTACCTTTGGCGAGTTTTACCATTTCTTTGCGCGTTTCGCCGGTCATCTCTGCGAGGCTGATACGAATGAGAGTACCGTCGTTTGAAGGGTTCAGATTTTTCCCGGATTTCTGAATGGCTTTTTCGACGGCTTGCGTCTGTGATTTATCCCACACATCGATTGTGATCAAGCGCGGCTCGGGAGCGTTGATCGAAGCCACCTGATTGAGAGGCATTACCTGTCCATAAACTTCGACGCGGATATCTTCGACCAGAGAAGGCGTCGCCCTGCCCGAGCGTATCTGTGCCATATGGTGCGCGAGGTCTTCGAGACTTTTTTGCATGCGCGCGCGCGCATCGCCGATGATTTTATTCGCCTGATCACTCATAAAAAACGCTTTCTCCTGCTGCGGTAATGAGAGTGCCGATGGCTTCTCCGCGAACCGCTTTTTTGAGGTTGCCCTCTTTACCCATGTCAAATACCTGAATCGGCATCTTATTGTCGAGACAAAGGGAGAACGCCGTCGAATCCATCACCTTCAGTTGTTTCTGCAAAGCATCCTGAAAACTCAAGCTGCGGTAACGTTTTGCCTGTGGATTCTTCACCGGGTCTGAATCATACACACCGTCGACTTTGGTCGCCTTAAATATGACATCCGCATTGATCTCAACTGCCCTGAGTGCTGCAGTGGTGTCGGTTGTGAAATAGGGGTTGCCTGTACCACCGGAAAGAATGACAATACGCTTCTTCTCCAGATGGCGAATCGCCTTGCGGCGGATGAACGGTTCGGCCACTGATTTTATCTCAATTGCCGTCTGCAGCCGTGTGGTGAGACCTTCTTTTTCGAGAAAATCCTGAAGCGCGAGGCCGTTGATGACCGTGGCCATCATGCCCATGTAATCGCCGATTGCGCGGTCCATACCGTCAGACGCTGCCTTGACACCGCGGAAAATATTGCCGCCGCCGATGACGATGGCCATCTCGACGCCCTCACGGTGAATATCGCGTATCTCTTCAGCGAGCCCGCGAATGATTTTGACGTTGATGCCTTGCTTGTCTTCACCGGCGAGAACTTCGCCGGAAAGTTTCAGGACGACGCGGCGAAAAGCCCTGCCCTCGGTACTGCCGCGGGCGGGATTTCCTGCTGCGCCTGCCATATTATTTCATCGCGTAGCGGACGAAACGGCCGACGGCGATATTTTCGCCGAGCGTTGCGATCGAAGCTTTGATGATGTCACCGACAGTCTTGTCGGGTTCTTTGACGAACGGCTGGTCGAGAAGACAAATGTCGGCGGTGAACTTCTTGATCTTACCTTCGAGAATTTTGTCTACCTTGTCGGCAGGCTTGCCTTCTTCAATCAGCGCCGCTCTCTGTACTTCTTTTTCTTTTTCGATGACCTCGGGTGAAACTTCGTCTGCTTTCACAAATTGCGGATTTGCCGCAGCGATGTGCATGGCGATGTTTTTGCCGAGTTCGATGAATTTTTCATTGCGCGCGACAAAATCTGTCTCGCAGTTGAGCTGCACGAGTACACCGATCTTACCGTTATGGTGCACATAAGATACAATCGCACCTTCAGCGGCTTCGCGATCCATTTTTTTAACCGCTTTGACGATACCGCGTTCACGCAGCAACGACGCGGCCTTTTCGAGATCGCCATTGGTCTCTTCGAGAACCTTCTTGCAGTCGAGAATGCCCGCCGAGGTCATCTCGCGCAGATTCTTTATTTTTTCCTGATCTATTGCCATTGGTTGCCTCAGGCCGCGATTTTACTCGCGTGCCTCTTCGTATTTCGATTCAATTTCTTCGAGGTCGTCGAGTTTTTCCATAGAAGACTTGAGCTGGTGTTCATCCATGCTTTCACCTTCTTCGATTTCAACCTGCTGGAACTCGCCGCCTTCTTTGCCTTCTTCGATTGCATTGGCCATGATTTCGAGAAACAGGGCCACGGCGCGAATCGCGTCGTCGTTCGCGGGAATCGGGTGTTGGATAAGGTCGGGATTGCAGTTCGTGTCAACCATCGCAAAAATAGGAATACCCAAGGTATTGGCTTCTTTGACCGCAATGCCTTCGCGCTCGGGGTCAACGATGAATAATGCATCGGGCAGATCGTTCATGTCACGAATGCCGGCGAGGTCTTTGCGCAAGCGCGCAATCTCGCGGTCGAGCTGCAGAATTTCTTTTTTGGTTTTGACGATTTCGTGAACCGTGTTGGTCTCAAAAGCTTCTTCGAGTTTGCGCAGACGCTGAATCGACTGGCGTACCGTACGGAAGTTGGTGAGCAGGCCACCGAGCCAGCGGTTGTTGATGTAGAACATACCGCAGCGTTTTGCCGCTTTTTCGATGTCAGCCTGGGCCTGTTTTTTGGTGCCGACAAACAGAACCTTGCCGCCCTTCGAGGCGAGGTCGCGCATTGCTTCGTACGCATCTTTGGCGAGTACGATCGTCTTTTGCAGGTTGAGAATGTGAATGCCGTTACGCGCTGTGAAGATGTACTTCTTCATCTTCGGGTTCCAGCGGCGTGTCTGGTGTCCGAAGTGTACGCCTGCTTCAAGCAGGCTTTTCATTGAAATGGTTGCCATGGTCGCTCCTGTGTTGGGCCCGAACTTAGCAGAAAGCGCGCAGCGCTTTCTGCTAAGTTCGGGCGAAATTCCATTTATATCCCTGGGTTGCCCCGCCCCGGCGGCTCGGGAGTTTTTCCGGTGAGTCGCTTTCGCGACTTGGGCCAAATTTGCTCTGCGAAACACACCGTCACGTATTTTTGAACTTGCAGGCTGCTCGTGCGTCAAAACAATATCAATAAGGTGGATCTATGAATAAACTGGTTCAATGGTTGGGTGTTGCGGTTCTTGCCGTTTTTACATCCCACTGCTCAAGCGGCAAGGCTGCCTATCGCGACACTATGCCTGCACCCGCGATGCGGCAGAGTGCCTCGGAAAGTACTTCGGGGGGAGTGAGCAGCCCTGCATCGGTGAGTGCCGGTGAAGTCGAAGACAGCCGGCCGCAAGCGCCGCAGAGTCCGTTGCTCATCTATACATCCCAATTGTCGCTCGAAGTCAAAGAAGCGGATATTAAGCAGGTCTCGGGGCAAATTGTCGATAAGGCGAAGGGGTTCGGCGGTTATCTTTCACAGCGGGCTTCGAACTCGCTTATCGTGCGCGTACCGGCCAAAGAATTTAATACGCTGAATGACTATATCAAGACGCTCGCGAAGGTGAAATATGAAAACGTGACGGCGCAAGATGTCACGATGCATTACACCGACCTGAAGATTCGCCTCGATGTGCAGCTCAAGATGCTCGCGCGCTATCAAGATCTGCTCAAGCGCGCGGCGAATGTAAAAGAAGCGGTCGAGGTCGAACGCGAACTGTCGCGTATCACTGAACGCGTCGAGCAGCTCAAAGGACAGATTCGTTATTATGACAGCCAGATCAGTTTTTCTACGATCAACGTCAGCTTTCAAGAGCCGTATTCGGCTTTTACGAAAGAAACCAAACCGGGGCCACTCGGGTGGGTGTTTTACGGGCTCTACGTCGGCGTGAAGTGGCTGTTTGTATGGGATTAATTGTCGGCAAACCCGGAAAAAAAGCTCGTCGATCGACTTAGAGGGTGGTGAATCCTGTTGTGGACTCATATTGCGCCGCTAATGGAACTCCGTTCGTACTTTGAACAGATGTTTTAATGCGCACTTTGATTGTGGTAGATCCCGGCCAATTGCCTACTAAGCTAAGTGTCAGAACGGTATTGCCCCCGGAAAATGAACTGCTTAAGCCATAACAATTCACAAAGTTGTCTGCAGATACGAGCACCGTTTGTGCGGCACAGGGGCCACCTGAAGTCGCATCTATAGTGCCCGGATTCATAGCTTCGGAAAATGTGATGACTATGGTATTTGCTGAAACGCTGACGCTGGTTTGGCCGTCAAAGGGTGCAATACTGACGAAGTTCGGAATTGAGAATGTGGCGATTGCGACTTCCGGACTCAATGGGCTTTCGCCGAACGCATTCGTGGCCGTAACCTTGTAGTAGTACTGAGTGTTTGCCGTAAGACCTGTGTCGGTGTGACTCGTACCTGCGGGTGAAGCCAAGAGGGTCAACGCGCCACCAGAAGTGAGAGCGCGATAAACCTTGTAGCCTGAAGCTCCCGCGACAGTCGTCCACGTCAGTGAGATTGAGGTAGTGGTTTTTGCAGAAAATGTAAGCCCCGTCGGTGTGGCGGGCACACCATTAATGCTTAGGGTTTCTCTCTCGGTTTGCCAGAAATTTCCCCAACTGGTACACCCTACGGGCAAAATGGCAAAAATTACCATAAGCAATATTGATCGGCCTTGCAAGCTTGCCTCCTTAAGAACGACAGGCATTTGAAAATCGTAAGCCAGGTTAGTCATCCCGTCCACCTTTTTAGACAATATGAGCCGCTGGAAAAGTCAAAAAAAATTTTCGTTTGCTATTCTTGCCCAAGAGCGGTTAGGTGAAACGGCAGACTCGGTCTTTCAAAAACGATGGATTCCCGGAACGCGATTGCGGATTTGTTTCGGACTATTAAACCAAATTCAAGTGTTCGAGTGCCGAGTCTGTTTGACTAACGTTCATTCACCATCGGCACAAACCTGACCGGTAATAATTTTTCCTCAGGATAATTGTTACCGCGCCGTCTGATACGCAGAAGCTGCTGCACATCGCCGCCCACGGGGGCGACGAGTACTCCGCCGTCTTTGAGCTGGGCGAGCAGGGCTTGCGGCATCGTCGGCGGCGCCGCGGTGAGAATCACGCGGTCGAAAGGTGCTGCCTCGGGCCAGCCGAGATAGCCATTGCCGCAACGCGTATGCACTTTCTGATAGCCGAGTTTTTTCAGTACGACAGCGGCGGATTTACAAAGTTCAGGGACAATTTCGATGGTATAGATTTCTGCACCTAATTCTGCGAGCACCGCCGACTGGTAGGCCGAACCCGTGCCGATCTCGAGCACTTTCATGCCCTTCTTCACTTCGAGTGCCTCGCTCATATAGGCGACGATGTAGGGCTGCGAAATCGTTTGCCCGTGGCCGATGGCAAGAGGGCCGTCACGGTACGCATCGGCCCTTTTGCCATCGGGTACAAATTCGTGGCGTGGCACTTTCTGCATCGCGGCGATGACTGCGGCATCCCGAACGCCTTCGGCCACAATTTGTTCGCGCACCATCGCCGCCCTGCGTTCAGTGTAATCTGTTTCGCCTGTGGTCATGCGCCGCTCAGCGCAGTGCGGCGTAAGCAGCAGGCAAAGCAGAAAACCGACGCGTGTCATTTATATGCCATCAGGGCCGCGCGGTAGGGAGGCGGATAGCCCTCAATAGTTGTGCCTTCGGATGTCAGGTAATCGGCAAAACTTTTATGCGGTGAAAATGCCGTGGCACGCTGCTCGGCCGAGGTCAGCGCGACGTTGTGTTGTATCGTGACATTGTGAAATCCGCACAAAATAAGTTGTGCTGCGAGTGCTGCAGCCGTCGGTATACCGAATACACCGCCAATGCCCGCGTATCGCCCCGGGGGAAAAAATTCGATCTGCGCTTCACCGGGTAATACAACCGATTCGCACACGAGCAGGCCACCGGGTTTGAGCGCATGCATGCAGGCGTGCAACGCGCCCGTCGGTTCGGCTTCGTGGTAATTGACACCCATCAGAAAAATGACATCGAACATTTCACGGAATGCGTTGAGCGCCTGCCAACCGAGCGGCACATAGTCTACCGGTAGGGCAGGTGCGTGCGCGGCAATGAGTCGGTATTGTAGCCAGTACTTGAGCGTCGGATCAAAACCGACCACGCGCGCTGCCTGGTGCGCCGCGATGCGGTAGAGATAATAGCCGTTGTTGCAGCCGATATCAGCGATCGTCTTACCCGTTAAGTCGGGTAATGCGGTTAGCAGGCGGTTCCACTTGTGGTCAGAGCGCCATTCGCCGTCGATCAGCAGATCGCCGAGGACAAAAGGGCCTTTGCGCCATGGTATCAAATCTTCGGCGAGCCTGCGGACTTCGGCAGCCTGCTCCGGTTCGGCGTAATGCCCCGTCATAGTGATACATCCGTCTATGACCGAAAACAGTTCGCAACGAAAATTTATTTTATCGATGCGTTCGTTAAACCCGGTCAGCTGCTGAGTCTGCAATAGTTCTGCCGGTTTTGCGAGCGCGTCTTCAAGCTTCGCGCGCAGGCCGTCGCTGAAAAAATCGGACAGGGGAAAAACCATCGGTTAAGCCTTGAGGGCAATGAACGAGGCAAAATTGTAACACTTGAAAAAAATCGATACCGGTCTGAACCCTGCATCTTCAAGTAATGCGATATTTTCGTTCACGCGCAACGGAATCAGCACATTTTCGAGCGCGTCGCGCTTTTCGGCGATTTCGAGTTTGCTGTAGCCCTGCCGCTCTTTGAGCGCGTGGTGGCGGTCGGCAAACACGCGTGACATGTCAGACGAATCTTCGAGGCATTTTTCTGAAATGATCAGGCACCCCCCCGGTGCCAGCGTTTCGTATATTTTGCGCAGCAAGCTGCGACGCGCGAGCGGCTTCAGAAACTGGAACGTGTAATTGGCGATGAACACGGATGCCCACGAAAAGCCGGCATTCGTGATATCGCCGACAGTGAAATTAATTTTATGCGCGACCGTAGGGGTAACCTTAAGTCTACCCCCACGGTCGCGATCGTTGCCAGAGCTTGCTCGTGCGATCATCTCGGACGAACTATCGATACCAACATACGAAAAGGCTATTTGCGCGAATTCTTTTTCCAGTAGTGGAACAATGGCGCCGGTTGAGCAGCCGAGGTCGTAAATTTGGGTATCACTCTGGTAAAACTCGCGTGCGAGCTCGGCGCTCATCTGCAAAACTTCTTTATAGAAGGGCACCGAGCGCGCGACCATGTCGTCGAAAACTTCGGCAACCTGTGCGTTGAATTCGAACGGCTTCTGGCCTGAGCCGGGCGTGTTGAAGATCTCGTCTTTCATCAGAGAATTTTCATCACGACCATGGTCATATCGTCGTGCTGCTCGGCTCCCGAAGCAAAGTCGTCGAGGTCGCGCACCAAATTTTCGATGATTTCTTTCGGATTCAGATGCGCGTATTCAACAATTTTTTCCCGCACGCGCTTGAGGCCGAATTCTTCTCTGGCCTGGTTCCAGCATTCGGTGATTCCATCGGTGTAGAGCAGTACAATGTCACCCGAGCGCAGCGTGAGCTTTGCGAGACGATAGACGTTTTCTTCTTCGATGCCCATCGGCAGACCTTCGAGCTTGGTTGCGGTGCATACCTTGCGGTCGCCGCGGTAAATAAACAGCGGGCCGTGACCGCCGTTAGAAAATTCGATGGTTTTCGTCGCGGGATCAAATATATAAAAGATGATGGTGGCGAATTTGTCGATATGCGCTTCGCCGCACATCACACGGTTGATCGTGCGCAGAATAGTGTCGCCGCGTATCGTATTAAAAAGTTTGAGATAGGTCGATACCACGGTTTTAATGAGAACCATCACGAGCGATGCCGAGATGGATTTTCCGCTCACGTCAGAGATGAGTACCGCAATGCGGCCATCGCCCATCAGCTGAAAATCGTAATAGTCACCGCCGACGCCTTTCGCAGCGCGCGTGAAACCCTTGATCTGGTATTCGGGTTTTTTGAGAAACCGCGAGGGATTCATACCTTCTTGAATTTCTTTTGCCTGCCGCACCTGGTCGTTGAACACGGCCTGTTCTTTTGCCTCTGCGCTCGCACGCTTGAGGCTGGCTGTCATCGTGTTGAATTGTTTTGCGAGTGCGCCTAACTCATCGCGGCCGAGCGGAGGCAGCGTCACGTCGAGATCGCCGGCACCGACAGCCTCTGCACCTTTCGAAAGTACTTTGACCGGTTTGACGATAAAGCGCGAAAGCAGATAGGCAGCCAGCATGGCGAAAAAGAAAAATACCGAGCCTACGATTACGAGCTCGATCAGACTCTCGCGAATCGAACGATTGATATAGTCGTCGGTCACCGCTACCTGAGCGACCGCAAGCAGCGGCGGATTCACTTTGACGAACGGATGGAATACTGCTTTGTGAAAATACTGGATGTTTACATTCTTATCGCCGAGAAAAGGTTTTATCACCGGCTTGACTATATCCGGTGCGGTTGATACCGAAGAATGTTCGACTACTGGCTTGCCGCCCTGGCCGCCGTCTTTTTTCTCGCGGCCGGTTTTTGCCGGTGGCGCGCTGTGCGTCGGCTGCATGCCGACGGTTTTGTCCCATTCGGCGCGTACGGTATCTAACGCATCGCGTTCAATTTCGCGCTGCCGGTTGGTCAGGTCTTTGCCCAAGCGGTTGATCAGCGGGATTTTTTTCGGGGGCACAAACACGGCGCCGATGGCAAAACCGGGTAGGCCCTGCGCGTTCTGCAGTGAATCCGCGAGAGCAAGGTCGTCGCGGTCGAGAATCGCCCGCGAGGCAATGAACGCGAGGCTCGCGAGCTCTTTTTTCGCGGTTGCGGCGGCAGTTTCGGTCAGCACGCGCTTCTTTTCGCGTGCGACATAGATGCCAAGCGAGGTGATAACGAGGGTTATCAGGGCAACGATGAGCAGAGTCAGCTTAAATTGCAGGCCAAAACGCACAGTAGGCGCAATTCGCCTAAGAATTGACACGCTATGTCAATTCTTAGTTACACCGCATTTTTTCAGAGCTTCCTTAAGAAAATGTGGAGAAAACGATGAGCAATCCATCACAAACCTTTGAATTTCAGGCCGAAACCCGGCAACTGATGGATCTGATGATCCATTCGATCTACTCTCATAAAGAGATTTTTCTGCGCGAACTGATCTCGAACGCTTCCGACGCGATCGACAAGCGCAAGTTTCTGGGCCTCACCGATAAGACGATTACGCAAGAGGCGAATAACTTCATTCGTATCGAAGTCGATAAAACATCGCGCCGTCTGATTATTTCCGATACGGGCATTGGCATGAGCCGTGACGAGGTCGTGGCGCATATCGGCACTATCGCCAAATCTGGCACAAAAGAAATACTCGAACAGGCAAAATCATCGGCGAATCCCGTTGACCTGATCGGCCAGTTCGGTGTCGGTTTTTACTCGGCATTTATGGTCGCAGACAAAATTACCTTGGTGACACGCCGCGCCGATTCACCCGCGGGTGTGCGCTGGGTCTCTACCGGAGCGGGTACATACACCGTTGAAGAAGAAGATAAGCCGACCGTCGGCACCACCATTACGCTCGATCTGAAGCCTGCGGACAAAGAGAACGGGTTACCCGATTTCTGCGATGAGTTTGAAATCGAATCGGTGGTGAAGAAATATTCTGACTTCATCGCCTACCCGATTCTGATGAAGAAAGAGGTATTTAAGACCGTCGGCGAGGGCGAAAACGCCAAATCAGAGAAAACCATCGAAGAGGCGACTCTCAACTCGATGAAGCCGATTTGGACGCGATCGAAGAGCGACGTCAAAGAAGACGAATACAACGAGTTCTACAAGCACATCTCGCATGACTGGGAAGATCCGCTGAAAGTGATCAGCTACAAGGCTGAGGGACGCATCGAGTACACGGCGTTGTTGTATCTGCCCAAGCGCGCACCTTTTGATCTTTATTATACAAGTTTCAAAGGCGGCCTGCAGCTTTACGTCAAGAAGGTGCTGATTCTCGAGCGCGCCGAAGAGCTGCTGCCGCGTTACCTGCGCTTCGTGAAGGGGGTTATTGAGAGTGCCGATCTGCCGCTGAACATTTCGCGTGAGATTCTGCAGCAAGACCGCCATATTACCGCGATTCGTAAGGGACTCACCACCAAAGTCATCTCGGTGCTCACCGAAATGCTGGAAAAAGACCGCGACAAATATGCGGAGTTCTACCGTGAATTCGGTGCGGCGATGAAAGAGGGCGCTTCTACCGATTTCGAAAATAAAGAAAAACTGGCGGGGCTTCTGCTGTTCGCCTCATCGCACGACAAAGAAAAAACGACAACTCTCGCCGAATATGTCGGCCGCATGAAAGACGGTCAAAAAGATATCTATTTCCTGAGCGGCGACTCGCGCGTGACTCTCGAAAATTCGCCGCACACTGAATCGCTGCGCGCCAAAGGTTATGAAATTCTGTACCTGATCGATGCGTACGATGAAATCGTGTTGCAGAACATCGGCGAATTCTCGGGTAAAAAGTTCAAGTCGGCCAACAAGGGTGAACTCGATCTCGCCGATGAGAAAGAGAAAGAAAAGGACAGCGAAAAACTCAAAGAGGCCGACAAGGCGATGGGGACCCTGTTAGGTGCACTCAAGCAGGCACTGACAGAGCAGGTGAAGGATGTCAAATTTACCACGGTGCTTGTTTCTGCGCCATCACGCGTCGTCGGCGATGATTTTGATCTCTCGCCTTATCTGGAAAAAATTCTCACGCGTAACGGTGAAAAAGTGCCGCCAAAGAAAAAGACTCTCGAAATTAATCCCGACCACGAGATAGTGAAAAAACTGTTCGCCCACTATGACAAGAACCCCAATGATCCGATGATTGCTGATTATGCGCAGGTTCTGTGGGGCCATGCGGTGATTGCCGATGGTGGCGATGTCGGCGATGTCGGCCGTTTTAACAAGGCGCTGCTTGCCGTCGCGACCAAGGGCTTAGAATAAACAAAACAAGCCTTTCAAACCGCGAAAGGCATCTGGTCGCCCTGTGGCGCGCTTATGTCGGGCATGCCACGGCGCGGCAGGCCGATAAGTGGCTTGCGCAGTATTTCCGCGATCACAAAGCGTACGGCAAAAAAGACCGCGCTTGGTACGCCGAAGAGTTCTTCGCGCTACTGCGCAGCGCCGTCGCGCATCTGTCCATCGAACAAACTGCAGATGCAGCCGCCGTGTGGAAGGTATTATCCGCCGAGGGGGCTGAGCTGCCCAGACCTGCCCGTACATCTACCGATTTGGTTCATGCGGCAGGTCTGCCGCAGACATGGAAGGGTTGGTTGGCCAGTGCCTCGTTTGCTCAGCAGCAGCTGCCGCAATTTCTTGCCGCGCTTTCAACGAAACCACCGCTTTACCTGCGCCTCAACTATGCGGAGCGCGAAACGGAAATTGTTTCTGAACTCAAGGCGTCAAACTTCGCCGTCGAAGTCATTCGCCATGCGTCGGGTATGGTCACACTGCGTCTGAACGGTACCCGGCCGATCTATGAATTGCAGTGTATAAAGAAGGGTTTTGTCGAAATTCAGGACCTTGCCTCGCAGAAAATCGGCGAAGCAGTCGACGCACATCCGGGTATGGCGGTATGGGATGTCTGCGCGGGTGGTGGCGGCAAAACCATGCAGATTGCTTCGCAGATGCTCTCGCCCGCCCTCGGCGACGGTGGCCCACCACGAGATTCACAACCGATTGTCCAGCGGCAAACGCGTGGCGTACTCTATGCCTCGGATATCAGAGACTACAAACTCGACGAGCTGAAGCTGCGCGCGCGCCGGGCAGGATTTCACCATGTGCGCAGATTTCTGTATGACTCTGAGTCGGCCCCGAAGCTCACGAAAGAAATTGAAAACAGTTCAGGATTTCACCGCGTGCTGGTCGACGCACCGTGCACGGCGTCGGGCACTTTGCGCCGCAACCCCGACGTCAGGTTTCGCATCATGGCCGGCGATCCCGAGAGATTCGCTGCGACACAGTTGAAAATACTCAATGCAGTGCAGGCGCAGGTTCGCCCGAGGGGGAAGCTCATCTATGCGACGTGCAGTGTGTTTAGAACAGAAAATGAAGACGTCGTAGAAAAATTTCTCGCGCAAAATCCTGCGTTTAGTTTAGAGCGAGCTGAACTCAACGGGTCGCCCATGCTCGACAGCGACACCATGTTCTTCGCGGTGATGGTGAAAAATCTTGATCCGGCGAAAGCGTGATGCGGCATTCGTGCCTGGTGACGGTTGCCTTGTTTCGGGAGCCAAACGCATGTATGTTCGGCTGACGTCAACGACTCGTAGCAGCCAAGGCCGAGCAAGCGAACGAACAGAATGTTCTCGACCATAGCAGATAAGTGTTGTTGACTGAAATAATTGTGCTTTTGCGGCTATGTCAAGATATGGTTTGAGAACAGATTGAGGACATCGAATTTGCGCAGTAGGTCAAGCATTTTGGTCAAAGGTAAATCCTATTGATTATTACGATTCGGCTTTACAAGCCCCATGCTCACGGGTGGGTGTGAGTAAATGGAAAATTCCGAACCAGCCATGTCGCAAGAAGAAATCGATCGCAGGCTCGCTGAGCTCGATGATGCGAATCCTGAAGAGTCAAAGCAATTGGTTCACCGGCGTTCCAAATATGAATATCCCTATTCGCCATCGCAATCAAGAGCCCTGGAGTTTCTCTCCGGGCTGAGAACTCAATCTGAAGATTATGCGACCGATCTCGAGCTGATATCCGCGTCTCTTTCTTCTGGAAACGAATTCAATATTGAGGAAGCAGACCTCGAGCCGCTTTTGGCGCGCTATTGTCATCTGAGTATTCTCGAGGTGTTGCTTGCCGATGGTCTGAACATCAACGCGGCCGATTCACGAGGGTATACTGCACTTTTTTTCGCAGTAGATGCAAACGATCTCCCCCGCATCGAACTTCTCATATCCCATGGTGCAAATTTAGATGTGCGTTGTGGCAAAACGCAGAGTACCCCACTCAATATCGCATGCGATCATGAAAAGCCCGACGCTCTTCAAATCTTGCTGGGGGCTGGAGCGGACATTAATTACAAAGATGGAAGCGGTTCTGCCGCGCTGCATATGGCGGTTTTCAACCAGAACGCACGATTTGTTCGCCTATTGGCTGAAGCTGGCGCGGATATTAACATTGCAGAAAATAGCGGAAGAACTGCGCTGCACATGGCCTGCAGCTTGGGCAGTCCGGAAATGGTGCAACTCTTACTCGATTTGGGCGCAGATATGGAACTCAGGACGCAAGAAGGCGTAACTTGTTTCCTCATAGCGATGTCATCGGGAATCACGATGAAGAACGGCAAAGCTGTCATAAAGTTGCTGATCGAAAACGGCGCAGACATAAATGCCGTTGATAATTCTGGGTGTAATGCGATATTCTGGGCCGTATGCCATGATGCCCTCGATATTGCTCGCCTGCTCATGGCAGGCGGTGCAGATCCCCATCAGCGGGTAACAGAGACCGGAAAGAACGCAATTGATCGTGCCCGTGACGAGGGAAACGAGGCTTTTCTGAAATTATTTGACGCCTAAATCAGATTTGCTGTCCGCGAAAAGGAGATAAGTCTTTTGATTCAATCGTGAAGGCTGCGCTTGCAAATATTAGTTCACTGGGTACCCATTGAGTCGGCAAGGATCTCAAATCTGCGCATAACAAAGCGCAATTATTTC
>JAEUSA010000112.1 GCA_016788945.1 Leptospiraceae bacterium | reverse complement strand
ATAGATCCGCAACATTAGAAGAACAATTCAAATGCCGATTGGGGGCGACGCATGCGCAGCAGCAAAAGAAATCTCACTCGCTGTTCAGGCCTGCAAGCGCCTGTACCTGTCAACAAAAGCCGCATTGGGGGTTAATGAGTCGCTGCCGTTTGAGAGTTCCGGCAATAAGCCAACAAGATAATACATCGCAATCGGTGCCTTGTTCTTAACATCCACGGACCCTCGTCTTTCGCAATGGAAAAAGTCCTTCACGAGCTCGTAGGTCGTCTCTGTCATGTTGATACGACCGGGTGCCGCGGTAGATTCGGCGCGACTGGCGGTATTGACCCTGTCACCCCAAATGTCGTAAGAAAACTTTTGCGCACCAATAACTCCCGCGACAAGATGTCCCGAATTGAGACCGATGCGCAACTGCCAGTAGGCATGCCCTCCCGATTCGTTGAGCTTCTGCATTTCTCGCATGAATGCCTGCATTGCCAAAGCGGCGAGACAACAGTCAACCGCGTGCGTGCGGTTTGGCAGCGGCAGACCCCCGGCGCACATATAGGCATCACCGATCGTCTTCAGTTTCTCGAGGCCATGTTTTCTGCACACGCTGTCGAAATGCGAAAAACATTTGTCGAGTTCGCCAATCAGTTCAGAAGGCGTAAGGCGCTCGGCAATTTGTGTGAAACCGACGAAATCAGTAAACAGCACTGTGGCTGAATCGTAAAGCACCGGCCGCGTACTACCGCGGTCTTTGAGTTCATGCGCGACATGCGCAGGAAGAATATTGAGCAGCAGGGCGTCAGATTTGCGGCGCTCGTTTTCGAGACTTTGCTCCGTTTCGGTATTTTGACGCCAGATATAATAAAAATATGCCGCGAGTGTTAAAAGAATCGAAAAAAGCGTAATGTAGGCAACAACGCTCACCATCCAAGGTTCGGGTAAGGGTAACAGCGGGGCATAAAATTCAAGAAACCAGTGGGAGCTCAAAACGACAGCAATTATCGAAACCGTTACGGTTATCGCGACGACCTGATATAACCTGCGATTCTGCGGCACGGCGATAAAGGGAATCGGCAACAGGGCGAGGTTATACAGATAGAAGAGGCTGCCCCGCTGTTGCGCGATGCCCATGAGACCAATGAACAATACCCCCGCAGCGAGGGAGAAAATAACCGGATAAGGCGTGGCGAAGCGACGCATGGCAAAAAGTGCAACAACCAGCAACCCCAGCATCGTCACTGTCGGCAAAAGATAGACAAGCAGGTAGGCATTCAGAACTCCGGGTTGTGCGGGTTTATACGTATAAGCCAGAGCCGCTATAACCGCCGTCAAAGAAATCAGAGCCGCGATGAAGACGAGCAGCAGCTGATTTTGTATTCGACGGTATTTCTTCTCCGATTCTGAATCGAACAGCTGAACGCCAAAATCGGAAAGCGCCTTCCAGATGCGGTAGATTTGGCTGAACATCCGTTATCTGACGCAATAGCGGTGCGGCATCGCGTCCAGCGAATTTCTTCCCAGAAACCTGCTTTGCGTGTCGTCTATTTACGCCAATTAATCCACCCATGGCAGGCCACAGTAAATGGAAAAATATTCAACACCGTAAGGGTGCGGCAGATGCAAAGCGAGGGGCTGTTTTTACCAAACTCGCTAAAGAAATCATGGTCGCGGCAAAACTTGGTGGCAGCGACGAATCAGCAAACCCCCGGCTGAGGGCCGCGGTGCTGAAGGCGCGGCAGAATTCGATGCCTAAAGACAACATCGAGCGCGCGATCAAAAAGGGGGCGGGCGAACTCGAGGGCGTTAACTATGAAGAAGGCGTATACGAAGGCTACGGTCCCGGTGGAATTGCGATGATGGTCGAAGTGATGACCGATAAAAAATCGCGCACGGTTCCCGAACTCAAGAGCATTTTTAAATCCAATGGCGGTACAATGGCCGACGCCAACGCGGTCGCGTACCTGTTCGATAAAAAAGGCCTGATTCTCGTTGAGGGTGACAATATCACTGAAGACGCGGTCATGGAAATCGCGCTCGATGCAGGTGCCGAAGACATTGAGAAAGACGATGAGAAGGTCTATGCGGTCAAAACCTCAGTGAATGACTTTCACGCGGTGCTGACCGCAATGGAACCCAAAGTGGCGGCTAAAGGTTTTAAAATCACCGAATCATCCTTGAAATATATTCCGCAAACGACGATCGCCGTCGATGCCGCCAAGGGCAAAGAGGCCTTAGAACTCATCGAAGCACTCGAGGCACACGACGATGTACAGAACGTCTACACCAACCTCGAATTGACAGAAGCGATGGTCGCGTAACGTTTTAACCGGTTGACGGCGCTTTGCGCGCCTGCACGATAAAATAGATATACGCAAACAAAAAGACCGGTAACACAAAATACGAAAGCACGGTGAGAACACTCACCACGATGTAAGCGACGTCGTTGCCTGAAGCGTCATTTTCCCGCATGCCCGCCATAATATTGAAGATAACGTGCTCGAGATTGAATGCGGTCAGTGCGGTGATGATTGCCACAATAGGTAAAAAACACGCCGTCACAATTGCCCCACCCTTAAGCCCGGCAGAGTTTTTGAGATAGCTGACAAACAACGCCACACGCCACACCGCAACGATCAGCAGAAACCACATATTGGTCGTCTGCGCCGCCGACATGCTCATCCATTTTTCTACCGGAATCGCATACAGAAAAGCAGGCAGTGAAGTAAGAGAAATAAAAGTCAAGACTGACCGGTAACTCCAGTTGCGGGGTCTGAGCGGATAAATAATTGCGAAAACAATCGCCGCGAGCACAAAACAATAAATCACCGAACCGAGCCCGAGATGCTGATAAACCAAGGCACGCGGGTTATCCCAGTAGCGGCCGATGCCTGCAAGCCAGGCGGTCGCGAGGCCAAACAGCAAAAAGGCGTTGCGGCGCTTGCCGATGCCGGGATCACCCGCCCGAAAAAAAAGGATATGCAACTGCCCGCGGATTATCTCACGCATGCGCATCGCCCCTGTTTCGCAAAGTTTACCACGAAGATCTGCGGCGTTTACGGCACGTCAGGGATTAACCTGCCTTGCCATGGTTTGAAAATTTCTCCAAGTCTTACCGCCGTCAGAAGAGATTGTCGACTGCCCGCCGGCGACGGGAATGCGGATTTCGATATTGCGATTGACCGACTTGAGGTGATAATACTCAGCCACCGTCTGTTTCTCTGTGAAAACGAATGAGTTCTTTTCGGTCGTACGTTCTACCCATTGAATAGTTTTTGTTTTGCTGTTCTGCCGCCGCTCGAAGACGCCGCCCGCATAATTGAATTGCGCAACCACATTTTCGTCCCCAGCAATACACTCACCGGCATCGTTAAAAAAGAACGGGCTGTGCGATAAAAGCTGTTTGTCCTCGGCCGTCAGGTAAGCAATATCCGGATACCGACCGTGATAGATGCCCGAGGCCATGATCGCCGCGTCATGCTTTTTCATATCTTTCGGATGCGGAAGCCCCAGAGCATGACCCAACTCATGCCCAAGGCCGCCAATCCAGCGGTTAATTTCTTTTTGTTGCGGATGTTTGCCGACAAGCCCGAGCAAATCGTCTTCGGGCATAATTGCCACGCCCGAACCGCCCCGGCCGCTGTTACCCGGCCCATCAGAGTAAATGACGTAAGTGAAATCTTCATCAAAATGCCTGACACCCAACAGTCTCTTTACCTCATCGAAAGCATTGTTATATCCCCAATTGTCTTTGTTCGCACCGTGCGGATTACTGTAGAAAAAACTGGCATTCTTATCTGATTGCACAACCTCTACAATCGGGTCGTTTAGTCTGAACGTATACCCGTTCATTTGTTTCTTGTACCACGCCTGAATATTCTGCGCCGCCATCGCAATCGCAGCCTCATATTCCGCATTACGCTCACGGTCTTTGGAAACAAGGTAAATAAAACGCACGCTTTTTTTAACCGGTGCGGCCGCCAGCCCGGTCAAAGGCAGAATCAGCAGGTATAAGAAGATTTTTTTCATAATTTATTATCCGACAAAATACATGGGCAAAGGCCCTTTTCCTTTCACCCCAATCTCGCCCCGATATGTACACGGAAAATTGTTTTTTATCAGCTCATAGGTTTCAGCAGAAGTATTAATCCGCCCCGGTTCACCGGCAGCTTCAAGCCGGCTGGCAGTGTTGACCGTGTCACCCCACACATCGTAGATAAATTTCTTTCGACCAATAACACCAGCGACAAGCCGGCCGGTATGCACACCGACGCGTATCTGCCAGAAGCGTTCGTTTTTGGCGCGGCGCTCATCGACAAAAGCAACGATCTCTTTCGCCGCCTGCACGCAGCGCACTGCGTTCTCAGAGAGATCAACAGGCACGCCGCCGGCAAACATGTAGGCGTCGCCTATCGTTTTCAGTTTTTCGAGGCCGAATTTTTCAATAATGGCATCGAAAGCCGAAAAACAGTCGTCGAGTTCGCGCAACAAATCTGACGGATTACGCGTTTCAGAACTTGCTGTAAAACCAACAAAATCGGTGAACACCACGGTGACCGAATCGTGCTCTACCGGTTCGACAGAACCCGTACGTTTGAGTTCGTCGGCAATGGGTTCTGGCAGAATATTGAGCAATAGCCGATCTGACTGATGGCGCGCATTTTCGAGCTCTGCCTCTGCGCGCTGGTTACCCCAATAAAAATACAGACACTGTGCACCGAGGAGCGAGAACACGGCTCCGGTCGAAATATAGTGAATCGTCTGCGCAGTCTCGGGCGAAATACGCGCAATCGGCCCCATGTATTCATTGATGTACTGAATGAGCAAATATTCACCGGTCAAAACCGCAAGCGCCGGAATAATCAGGATGCGCTGATACCTATCAACCACGAAGAACACGCCGACAAAAGCCGCAAAAAAGAACTGATCAAGCCCTGTTTCTTTGCCAAAAATGACGCAGATGGCGAACAACTGGCAAACCGCGGCGGCGAAGAATAACAGCTTCGAAAGCGTATGCAGCTTTAAGTAATTAAATAGAATCACCCCGGCATAGGCGCCGAGAAATATCAGGCTGCCCGCCAGAATCCAGGGGTCCACGTCGACCTGCAGATACAGATAAATGAACGGATAAGGCAGCGTTATCGCAATGACGATCACGGCAAAGACGTTGGCGTTGACGATATACCGACGCCGGTGTGCATAAAGGTCTGCCGCGGCGTAAATGATCGATTTCAATAACGCGAGCATTCGTTCGAATACCCCCTTTGGTGCATCGCGTCAAGTGGATTAGAGACCGTTGGAGAACGGTTTTTTCTTGTACTCTGAAAATCGATCGATTTTTTCTTGTGCGTCTGCCTTGCGATGTCATATTGCCAATCCGATGGCGACGCCCGCAGAGCAACAGTTTCAGATCACCGAAGAAAAGGCGCAGACGTATACTTATTTCAAAATCAAGGGCGCAATGAACTCGCAGAATACTCATGAAGTGCGCCGCAAGTTTCTCGATGCCGCCACGAAAAACCACGTGCTGTTAGACCTCAGCGAAGTTGAACTGATAGTCTCCACCGGCATTGGCCTGCTGTTTGAAATGAGCGAGCAGCTCTCACGCAGCGGAAAAAAACTCGCACTCATACAGCCCTCCGCGCGCGTACAACAGGTTATCAGCATGACAGGCTTTACTGAAATGTTTTCTTACGCACCATCGCGCATGGCGGCAGAAAAGCTGCTCGACTGAGATTTACAGTGCAAAAAGAATCAATGCAGGGCGGCAGAAAGGCTGCGGCCGGCAGCAGAGTGTAACGGAGCGTAAAAAGCCATGGCAGAACCCAAAAAATTGTTCAGCAAAGAAAACAAACCCGGGGACAAATTTAATTACGCGCGCAAATTTTTTCACCTGATCGGCTTGATCGTTCCGTTCGGCTATTTTTTCAACCTGCTCGACGGCATCAGCCCTTGGTATTTTCGCGAAACGACGCGCTCAATCATTTTTTGGATTACCGGCATCATCACGGTATTTTTCCTGATTATTGAATTCTTGCGTTTCCGGTTCAAATTCTGGCAAGATGCATTTGTCAAAGTTGCTGGGCCGATGCTCAAGGGCAAAGAACTTGATAAAATGCACGGCAGCGTACCTTATATACTCGCGCTGTGCATTGTCGTGGGCTTTTTCCCGCGTGAGATCGCGATTCTCTCGGTTCTGTTTCTCACTTTTGGTGACCCAGCAGCGGCTTTGGTCGGCGGCAAGTACGGTACCATACGTTTTTACAATGGCAAAAGCCTGCAGGGCACCCTTGGTGGCATGGGCGGTGCGTTGGTTGCCGGATTAATTTTTCTACTGCTGATTTCTGCAGCGCATGTACAATCTGATTATGTACTGTGGGATACGCACGGTATTCGCCTTGAAAACTGGGTAACGCTGATCGTCGGCTCGATCGTCGCACTGCTCATCGAATTTGTGAGCCACGAAGGATTTCTCGACGACAATCTTACCATTCCGGTCGGGGCTTCACTGCTCATGATTGGCACGCATTCTCTGCTTTCAGGTCACTCGCTCGCGACGTATTTCTACCATTTTGGTGACCTGATACGGGTTATACGTTAGGTGCATAGCGGCGTACTCAGCGATTATTTTGAAGATACGCTGACTCCGCTGCTGCGTCTGAAACCCGCGTTTCTGCTGCGCGACGGTATCTTTTCGCCATACGAACGCACCCGCCGGCAGCAGGGTCAGCTGCAATCCGTTCTCTCTCGCCGCTCGGCAATGCGCGAAAATTTTGTCTCCCTGCACCAGCTGGAAGCAGTTTCTTGGCAAGACAGCCCCGATGGCACCGTACTGCGCCCCGCCGCGCTCATCGCCGGCATCGGCAAGCAGATTCGCGCCGACATTTCGTTATTAGGTAAGGAGTTTTCGTCTGCCAAAGAAAAGAATCTGCAAATTGAAGGAAACCGGGATGAGCTTTTTGTGCATTCAGGCGCGATCATCTCACCGCACGCTGTTTTTGACACAACTCAGGGGCCGATCGTTATCGATGCAGAGGCGCGCGTCGCAGCCTTCTGCCTTGTCAAAGGCCCAATCTATATCGGGGCGCGTACCCAGCTTGATAGCTGCCACATCGCCAACAGCATCGTCGGCACAGAGTGCCGGCTGGGCGGTGAAATATCTGACTCGGTGATAGGCAGCTTCACAAACAAACACCACGAGGGTTTTGTCGGCCATTCGCTGATCGGCGATTGGGTAAATCTCGGTGCATTGACGACGACGTCAGATCTCAAGAATAACTATGGCGAAGTGCGCCTGACCTTTGCAGGCGACAAATATTCGTCGGGGACTATCAAATTCGGTTGTGTTATTGGTGACTATGCCAAAACGGCAATCGGCACAATGTTGGGCACCGGATCGATAGTCGATCTGGGCGCCAACCTGTTCGGGTTGTCGCACCGTTCAGGCTATTTCAGACCCTTTCTGTGGGGCGAAACCAAAATCTACGATCGCAATAAGTTTATCGAAGACGCAGGCCGCATGATGCAGCGCCGCGGCCAGTCGGTGACCCCGGCGCTCGAAAAAATGCTCCGCGGCATCTAAGGGGGCTGCGCGGCAGGTCGTAATAGCTTGTCGGATTTTAGGATCCCGGTCGAAAAACGCTCTTTGCGCGTGCAAAATGCAGGCTTCTTAGCCGTTTTGCATACGATTTTCGGTAGAAAATCGTAGCGCATTTTGCTCGCGCGCGTTTTTCGCGATCTGCCGCGCAGCCCCTGAGACGGCCTCGGCCGCTTCAGATGCTACTTATACATG
>JAEUSA010000100.1 GCA_016788945.1 Leptospiraceae bacterium | reverse complement strand
GCCGATTTTGCTTAACACAGAAGTGCCGGTAACTTTATAGAAGCTGAATTCATAGATTAGTAGCGTATTTTCAAAGATCTTCGACTTGGGCAGCTTGATGAACGTCGTTTCCACTGAAGCCCATAACCTACCCCCGAAGCCTAAATCTAAGACCTGTGACGCCTGGCCGATCGGTATCATCATGCCGCCCAAGAGACCCACGCGTAGATCAAGCTGGCTGCGTCGCCATGTGCGCCCATGGTTATTCGCAGAATTGCCCTCAGGAGGCAACGCCATGTCCTTTGCTGCAGGGTCTGACTCGGCCCCAGGTTTTTTTATCCCTTTTCTGAGCGCCACTTTGCCGGCCGGCTTGGCAGCGGGTTTTGCAGCTATCGGTGCTGCGGGCGCAGCGAAAGCACCCGTCGTCAGCTGTAGGCACAGCGCGGTAAAAATCAGTCGTAATATCTGTAAGCGCGATGGGTGCAGCATAACTCCTGATCTAACTATCGGTATGCGACGCGGTGAAGTGACAGCTGGCGACAAAAAAAATTAACTATGCCCGGCGGCCGAACATAGGCGTTTGATGAGAGTCCATGTCGGCGTCGCATTGAAACCGCGGCGCGCGTTGGCTGCGCCAATCTCGAAGGCTAAACGCCATTGTTTCGCCAGCACACGGTAGGCATGCCATAAGGAATGGATAGGGTCATAAATACTCGTCGCTTCGGACGTCACGCCGTTAAGTTCAACAATCTGAATTCCCCTACCCCGACGAAACTGCTCTTCGCTCGCGACACGGATATCGTAGCGGCCAAAATAGAATCCGTTAAAACCGCGGCTGATTTTATCGATCGTGCGCGTGAGCCCAGGCGTAATAAGCTTGTGGCCGTCAAGAAACAGCGAACCTCGGCAATGCGTACCGATTTCTACTAGAGGAAACAGCTTTTGCGCGGATATCACCTCGTTCAGGCGAGCCGCATACTTTTTGAGATGAAATTTTGCCATGCAGAGCGCGCGTTTATCGCGCAAAATTAATTCTTCCAGTGTGCTCTTACCATCGCCGCTAAGCACCGGAAAGCGTTTGTCCGTTATAGCGAAGATATGCCCCGTGGCCGCATCGGGAAAACGAAAGTAAAACACGCCGTATTCACGGCCCGGTACAAATTGCTGGATAATTGTCGCGGCCGCATGCGTCTCGAGGTAATCGCATAGATCGCCGCGGCCCCTCGCAATCAACACGTCATGGCCGCGTTCGCCGACATCGGGTTTGAGGACAATCGGATAATGCAAACGGTAACGGCGCATAAACTTCTCCGCTTGCTGAATCCTCACTGCTGCCTCACCGACCGACAAGAGGGCAAAGCGCGGAATAAACCTGCCATTGCCGCGCAACCCTCGCAAAATCGCAGATTTTGATTCGCCGATCACGCCGCCGTCGGGAATCGCGGGGTTCGCCGCCGTGAACACTGTAGCGGATCGGAATCGTATCATCAGATAGATGAAATAGAAGCTGAGCGGCAAATAAAATACATAAGGTGGCCAAAACTCCCAATGCGTGAGCCTTATCCATCTCGAACGCATCAGCCGCCGGCCACGCCAAGTGAATATCGGCTGAATAAATTTTCGGAAAACGAAAAACCCGGCTAACGTAACCAAGACGGCAATCACCGCCGCATATTGGTACTGTGCAAAAATTTTCAGAGTATTTTCTCCGATAAAATAGGCGGCGCCGACAACAAGCGGAGTCCACAATGCTGCGGCTATGGCGAAAGACAACATAAATCGCTGCGGCCGTTTGGTAGTAAAGCCGATCGCCGCGTAGAGTGGCAGGCGCGTGCCGGGTACAAAGCGGCTGATGATAACGGCGAAATCTCCCCTGCGTTCGAGCCAGCCGGCGGCGTATGCCATCGCTGGTGCTGAGACAAATTTATCGATGAGACTCCTGAGCCATGGCGAACTGCGCGCTGCGCGCCCGGCGAGTACAAGCAGTATATCGCCGATAAAAATGCCGGTAAAGCACGCCGCGACGGCGGTAGCCAGATTCAGGCGGCCACTGGCAGAAAGTGAACCCGCGGCAACACAAGTCAGGTCTTCACTGACGAAAGTTGAAACCGCGATAAGAACAAACAAGTTATGGCCGCCTGAACATCAACAGACTATGCATGGTTTTGGCCGCAGCTTCACGGTGCAATATGAGTAAGGCTGTAGAGGACGACGCCACGGCGCAGGCGAGCAAGAAGAGCAGACCACCGTCATTTCGCACACTGATACCGATGACAAAAATATGCGCGAGCAGTGCCGCACACATTGTACCCACCGACAACAACGCACCATAGACCACGGTAGCGCGCACAATGATCAGCGCCGCGGCACACAGCTCGATGATGCCTGACAGCACCCTGCCCCACGGTTCGGCATGCAACTGGGAAAAAATTGCCACCGACTCGGGATGTGCCGTGAACTTGAACCACAGCGTCTGCAAAAGTATGGCGGCCACAATGCCGCGCAGCGCATAATCGACGATACGCATCGCGATTAGGCAGCGCTCCTGATCTGCGTCTCAATCGCGCGGCGTATGCCGAGCAGTTTTTCGTTCGGGATGATTCCCGCGGCATCTGCCGCGTACTCGGCTTTGAGCCGACGCACGAAGAACATATCTATCTCACCCTTGTTTTTCGCCACCAGTTTACCGCGGTATTCGCAGTCGAAAAAGTCAGCAACGGCATTGTAGGTTTCACGCGAGATGTTCACCATCTCGGGCATACCTGAACTCTCCATGCGGCTTGCCGTGTTAACGGTATCACCCCAAACATCGTAAGAGAATTTTTCCGTGCCGATGACACCGGCGACGAGAGGTCCGGTATGTATGCCGAGCCTGATTTGCCAGAATGGCAAACCCTGGCGCTCCTTTTCACGCTTCATGTGCATCATGACGTGCTGCATTTCAAGTGCAGAAAGCACCGCGTCGAGCGGGTGTGTGCGGTTGGCATCAGGGATGCCCCCCGCAGCCATGTACGCATCACCGATCGTCTTGATTTTTTCCATGCCGTACTTCAGCGTAATCTCGTCAAACTTGTGGAAGCAGTGATCGAGCTCGCCTATCAGTTCACCCGGACTCAGCTTTTCGGCAATTTTCGTGAAGCCGACCATGTCGGTAAAGAGTACCGTTGCCGAATCGAAATGCATCGGCGTCACACGGTTGAATTTCTTCAATTCATCGGCCACGTGCACCGGCAAGACGTTCAGCAAAAGCTTCTCCGATTTGTTGCGTTCTTCATTAAAGTGATTCTTGAGAATAATGACCGTCGCAGCGCAAAGCAACTGGACAAACATGAATTGCCCGACCACGTCACTCAGCCGGTCTTCGGGCTTCATGAAACCCTTGATCCACTGAGGTTGAAACGCTTCGATGGCGAACACACCTGCTGTAAAAGCGACGCCGAGGCCGGCTGCGGCAACGGTAGTTACCACGCTGCGCGACAAGATGGTCGAGATAAGCACCATCGGGATATAGTAATAATGCGCCCCCCCTTGTGAGCCGGCATTGCCGATTATATTAAAGAAGAGAAACACCTGCATCGTCAGCACGAACGGCCAATAAAGGCTGCGATAGAAACTATAGAAGCGCGAGAGAACATAAAACGCGAGAAACAGTATGCCCGTACCGAGATTCAATGCAAAAAGGTACGAATAATTCGACGAGGGATTTAACGAACCGAGGGTGTTCGATACGCCGTTGAGCAGCGCAAACGAATTAAACAGCCGATGTTCCAGCGACCACAAGCGCGAATCGCCGATGAGAAGGTCAATGATGCGTTTCATGCCACTTGGTCGCGACCAAGAGGTATGCATTACAAAGAAAAAGGGCATCCATAGGATGCCCTTTTTGGTGCTTAGGGGCAGACTTAAGTCTACCCCCTAAGCGGCACAGGACAGACCGTTAAAAATCTCCCATTCCGCCCATGCCGCCCATACCGCCGGGAGGCATGCCACCCATCGGTTCTTTCTTTTCGGGCTTATCGGCGATGAGGCACTCGGTAGTCAGCACGAGGCCTGAGATCGATGCAGCGTTCTGCAGAGCTGAACGCGTTACCTTCGCCGGGTCGATAATGCCCGCTTTGAGCATGTCTTCCCACTTCAGCGTTGCGGCGTTGAAACCAATATGCTCTTTTTCGCTTTTCGCCTGTTTGACGATGAGCGAGCCTTCGAGA
>JAEUSA010000078.1 GCA_016788945.1 Leptospiraceae bacterium | reverse complement strand
GGGAGGGGACATAATTGGTGTTCCGCCGCGACGCGGCGGAACACCATTTATGCTCAATTCGTCCCAAGTCAATTCCGCACCGGCCCAAGAGCGCGACTGAGTTCTTTGGTTTACATTTTAATAGGGGGATGTAAAGTTGAGAATGCTCGGCCTGTATCCCAATTACTATTTTATTGGTGCGCTGCTTGTTACGCTGTTTCTCATCTACGTGTCGATACTTTTGTTCCGCATTCCGCAACGATCATCCGCGAGTACACACCTTGCTTTCGCGCTGTTTACCGGCATCTTTTTTAATCTCGCTTATGTAGTCGCGCAGGGCGTCTATACGGTGCCCATGTACGCCACGCGGTTGATGAGCATTTATGTGCCGATGGTGGCTACCCTGCACATCGCTGTTTTTTTCCGCTCGTTTCCGACGGTGCGCTCGGCGGCGACCTCGCGGTGGATTTTGATCGTCGGGCATACGTTAATTTTGTTGGCGATCGGCTACATGGCGTATGTGATGGCGACTTCGCCGTTATATTATGTATTCAACAGCCATTTTTGGGATTCTGATTCGCTGCCGGCGCAGAAATATTTAGGCTATGTCATACTCGCTTCGATGCTGCATTATTTTTTCACCGGGCTGTGGCGCGGGTTTATCGAAAAAGGTGCCGAGCGTTGGGGTATATTTGCCATCACGTTCGGCTTTGCCTTTGCGACGATACCAGCGGGAATTCTCCACGTTCTCAGTCGCGATAACCTGATTCCGCGTTCAACGTTCATGACCACCACGGTCATCTCAAACCTGCTCGGTTATTTTATCGCGGCGGTCGTCTACATCAACGTCACCAAAGACCGTACGGCGCTGCTTGGCCGAATTACCGGCATTGCCCTGCTGACGGTCTTACTTATTTTTCAGGCGGTTGCCTATTATTGGATGAACGATGCGGAGCGCAGCTTCGACACGGTGATGTACGGACGCGCGCGTGAAGGTTATGTATTGGGCCGTCTGCCCGAGAAGGGAAAGGCAATCTATATCTACGATTACGGTAAGCAGAAATTATTTACTCCCGTCCCTGAAGAGTATATGAAGAACAGCGCGTTCGCTATGGAAGCACAGGCGACCTATCTGATGAGCGAACTGATCATGTTGAAAGCCGGCGGCGCAGAGATAGGCAGCGCGGCGCAGAAACTGATTTCGGGTATTGCACCTTATTCACCCTTACAGGCGGCTTACCTATCAGAATTTGTCGCGGGAAAAAATTTCCATTCAGGGGCAGAACTTGCTTTTGCGATTGCAGGGCTCAGAAATCAACAATTGTACCAGATTGCCAAACTCAGGCAAATGACCAGCAGTGAGGTACGCGGCAAGATGAACGACATGATTGCGAATGTGGATAAAAAGTTTCCCGGGGTTCGTAAGTATATGGAGACACAGTCCGCGAATCTGACCAATCAGGAGAAGCGCGAGTTACTGATTCAGGCTCTGACCCCGTGGCGCATGCAGGGTGACCGCTTATACCGCGGCAGCATTTTCTACGACGATAAGTTTCCCGAACATTTTGTCGCGTTCCAGTTTATTGATCCGGGACAAAAACGGGTCATCGAAGTTGCTTATCCTTACCTTGTCTACCGCGAAACTATTGCGGCGTCGGGTTGGCCATTGGTCGTGACGATCTTTGCTGCCATGGTGCTGATTATCTTCGGGTTTACGATTTTTTTCCGCGGCGCGCTGATGAAACCGGTCGAGGCGATCATTCATGGCCTAAAAGAAATTAATAATGATAATTTCGATGCGCGCGTGAAAATACACGTTGAAGACGAAATTGGCTTCATGGCCAAAAGTTTTAACAAAATGGCGCGCTCGATCAAAGCCGGTCGTATGCGTTTACAGCAGTACGCTGAGCAATTGGAGAAAAAGGTTCAGGAACGTACTCAGGAACTACAAACGACACTCAAGGACGTGCAGGCATTGAAGGCGCAGCAAGACGGAGATTACTTTCTCACCACGCTGCTGCTCAAACCGCTGGGTGTCAACGAAGTCAATAGCACGCTCATCGGCATAGAATCATACGTCAGGCAGAAGAAGAAATTCGAGTTCAGGCACTGGAGCAAAGATATCGGCGGGGATATCAATATTTCGCATGTGATTGAACTCGAAGGGAAAAATTATATCGCGTTCATTAATGCCGATGCGATGGGCAAGTCGATTCAGGGTGCGGGTGGGGCTCTGGTTTTAGGTTCGGTATTCCACACCATTATTGAACGCACACAAGCAACTCATGCGATGCAACAGCTGGCGCCCGAACGGTGGTTGAAAAATGCGTTCATTGAACTGCACCGCGTATTTGAGAGCTTCGACGGTTCGATGCTGGTCTCGGGGTTTTTCGCCCTCATCGATGAGCATACCGGTCTCATGTACCATATTCTCGCCGAACATCCGCGGGCGGTCTTGTACCGCGACGGCAAGGCCAGCTTTGTCGAAAACGACCGTATGCTCAGAAAATTAGGTACATCGGGTGTCGAGGGTACGCTGCAGATTGCCACTACGCAACTCGAACCCGGCGACATTCTGATTGTGGGCTCCGACGGCCGCGACGACCTGATTCTCGGCTACGACGAGCATGGCGGCAGGGTCATCAATGAAGATGAGAACCTGTTTCTCACCTTTGTCGAAGAAACACAGGCAAACCTGCAGGGCTTAATACAGAAACTGGAAACCACGGGCGAGATCATGGACGATCTTTCGCTGATGCGTATTGAAAGATTCAAAGAGGAGCGTCCGCCCAGTTACGCGTATGATTACAGCGGTGTACTCGACGGAGTAAAACGCGATCTGCGCAACGGCCAGACTGAAAAGGCGATTGGTCGCATCGAAGCGTATCTCAAGCAAGACGCCTTTTATCCCGAAGCGGTAAAAAATCTGGCGCAGATATATTACCAGGCAAAAAATTATGAAAAGGCCGCGTATTATGCGCAGGATTATCTATGGTTGAAACCGGGAGATGCGCACTTTGTCTATTTTGCCAGTCTTTGCTTCAGGCGCATCAAGGACTATCGCAAATCGATAGATCTTTCAGAGCGCCTGCGTCTACGCGAGATTCCGCTGGCAAAGAATCTTGCGTTGCTGACTGATCTACACGTTCGTATGGGCAATGTAAAGCGCGCGGAAGCTATGCTCATAGAACTCATTGAGCTTGATCCGAATTTCGGCAGTATTACCCTGCTGAAAGAAAAGCTGGAAAAACTTAAGATGGGCGCACCTTCCGGGGCTCAGGTATAGATGCGCATGGATGCAAAATATGCGGGCGCAGTTTACTATGAAGTACCGTAGCTTCGGACGATTTCGTAGGTGAGTAGCGTCCAGCCGTCGACGAGCACGAACAGAATGATCTTGAACGGCAATGATATCATGACGGGCGGTAACATCATCATACCCATCGACATCAGTACGCTGGCAACGACCATGTCGATGATTAAGAACGGTATGAATAGATAGATACCGATAATAAAGGCCTTCTTGATCTCAGTGAGCATGAAGGCCGGTATCAACACCTGCATTGAAACATCGTCGAGCTTTTTGGGGCGTTCTGACTTACTGAGTCTGACAAACAGAGCTATTTCTTTCACGCCTTCGCGCCCGATCTGCCTGATCATGAATTTTCTCAGCGGTTGGGCGGCCTCTTTGAAAAAATTGGCATTACTGATCTTGCCGTCGAGGTAAGGGGTAATCGCTTTCTTGTTCATTTCGTCAAAAGTCGGCGCCATAATAAAGAATGTAACAAACAATGCGAGCGAAACCATGACCTGATTCGGGGGCATGTTTTGAAGGCTTAGCGCGCGTTTCATGAAATCGAAAACGATGATGATCTTCGTAAACGAAGTCAGCATAAGAATAATCGCCGGCGCCAGCGATAAGATGGTCAGTAACAGCAGAATCTGCAGAGAAAGTGCCACTTGTTGCGGATTTTTTGCCTGCGTAATATTGAAGTCTACGCGTGGAATCGGTACCTGCTGCGCAAACGCGGCACCCGCCGCCGCAAAAAGTAACAGCGCTATGAGCAGTTTAACTTTGCGTTTCAAAGTTTGTCCCGCCAGTCGAATTTTTCTGATTTCAGATTGCGCAGACGTTTGAGTGAATTTTCCCGTTGTGCTTCGAGGTCTTCGGCAGCTTGTGTGCCCGACGCAGAAAAATTGGCTCCACTCTTTTTACCGAAACGTTCTTTAAGATTTGTTTTGATGGCGCGAGACAACTCGGTGAGAAAGTCAGCACGCGGCTGTTTGCTATCTTCGGCGCAATCGAGTTTGATGCGATCGACAGTGTATTTGTCCGTCACTTCGCTCAGCAATTGCACTGAGTTTTCACTGACACCCAAGATCATTAATCTGCCGGCTATTTCGAGAATCTGCACTTTCTGACCGGTGCCGAGCGGAAATTCATAGATGCTCGACATCGCTGTGAAATTCTGCGCCGGCAGAGTACGGCGAAAGCGGTAAAGGCGAAATATGGCGTAAAAAATACCCAGTAATATGCCGAGAGTCAGCAGCGTGCGTATAAACTGCCACGCAACCGAAGGTTGATCGCCTGTAGCAGTTGCGCGTTCGGGGTTGAGGTCGAGTTCTTTTTGCAGCTGCTTTTCAAAATCTTCGAGCGATTCGGCTTTGCGTTCGGGCGTGGCAGATTTTTTTTCCACTGCGGCGGCGGGAGCGGCTTCGCCCGGGGTTTTTTGCGCAAACGGCGCAGAAAGCAGGCCGGGAGTCAGCAGAAGCAGAATAAGTTTTCCCGTACGCATGGATTGCTGCCGCGTACAATGCGACATAATCCAGATTCAGCATGGCAACCAAAAAATGAAACGGTGCGGATGATTTACTCAATGACCAAGCATGCCCTCGATGACGTTATTCCAACCCTGACCGATGTTGCTGAGGTTGTAGCCACCGCCGCCGAGCGCGAGTAACCGGCCATCGGCGTATTTCTGCGCGAGCGCTGCAAGGTCACGGCCGGCTCTAAGAAACGACGCCGGTGAATACTCCATACCGGTCAAAGGATCCCCGGCGATCGAATCTGCGCCGCACTGCAGAATGATGAATTCAGGTTTTGCGGCGCTGAGATGACTTAAGACATCCGCCCACGCGCGTGCAAAGTCATGATCGTCTGAACCTGCGCGCATTGGTATGTTGAGTTTGGTGCCGACGGCTTCGCCTGTGCCTGTTTCGTCGCGATCACCGGTGCCCGGGTAGATGTATTGCTGGTGCATATCGGCGAAGATGATGTGCGGATTTTCCTCGAACTCATAATAGACGCCGTCACCATGGTGTGCATCGATATCGACATAGGCGATGCGGCTCAGCCCGTGTTTTTTCTGCAACTTTTCGATCACGATACCGGCGTCGTTGAAAATGCAGAAGCCGCCAGCAGTATTGCGCCGGGCATGGTGTAAGCCGGCAATCGGTACAAATGCGGCATTCGTATTGCCTGCCATGATGGCTTCGGTGGCGGCGAGTGCGGTCGCGCACACGGTAAGGGCTGCCTCAAAGCAGCCGGGAAACGCCGGCGTGTCACCGCGATCGAGTAACCCATGGCCTGCGCGCGATGAGCGTTCGACCAGCGCGATATAGGCTTCGGTATGAAAAGAGCGTAAGATTTTGCGGTCACCCTCAGCGGGGTCCATCACCTGCACGCGCTTCGCCAGTTCGCGCCTGACAAATTCTGCGTAAAAAGCGCCAAACCGATGCGTACTGAACGGATGCCCGCCGGGAAAACCGTATCGGGAGAGCGCTTCGCCGGCATAGACCTGTGTACGCATTTAGTATTTTCGTTTTTTCATTGCCAAAGGCAACGAAAAAACGGATTGTCGGCAATGTATCCTGTTCTCATTATTCAGGGTTTTCTCGCCCCCACACTGACTAACTATTTGCTCAAAAATCGGTTGCAACGTGCCGGTTTTACGGCTGAGGATGTACCCATCGAAGGTCTCAATGCGGGCGATATCCGCGATTCTGCACGCGTCGTCGAAATGGCGGTCAATGCGATGCTCACCCGCGCACGCACGAAACAAGTCGATCTGATCGGTATCAGCATGGGGGGGCTCATCGGTTTGCACTATTTACGCAAGCTGGGCGGTGATGATTATGTGCGCCGTTTCATCGCCATCGGTACGCCCTTTCACGGTACGCATTTTGCCCGGCTGATGAAGGCGTTGACTTTCGGGCGCGCACCGGGCGCAGAGCAGATGATACCGGGTTCTGATTTTCTGCGCGACCTGCACGATCATGACAATAACCACAAAGCTGAAATCTATAGTCTGCATACGTCAGCCGATGCATTCGTCGAAGAAAGTGCTGCGCGCCTTGATAAAGCCTCGCTGGTGAAATCACCGCATGGCGTATGGCCGATCGGGCACTATACGCCGCTGTTCTTGAAACAGGACTTCGCGGTCATTAAAGAAATACTGGAGCGTTGATATGAAGTTGGCGACGAAAGGTGATTCGAAAAATAAACCGGCTGTTTTTTTGCATGGCTACGGTGCGCATCCTGAACTGTACAACGCTTTTGTCGATCAACTGGCAAAGCGCTACTATGTGTATATTCCCGAAATTTTTGGCCTGAACGGAATTTGCCGGCGTGATTTTGCCGAAAACATGCTGGTGCTTGCCGAATTCATGCGTACGCATCGGCTTGATTCAAGTGTTGTGATCGGGCATTCATACGGGGCGCTCGCGGCGATGCACCTCGCCGCGGAATTTCCCTCGCTCGCGCGCGCGATCGCTGTCAATCCGTTGTTGCCTGAAATGTTTAACCGTGAGAAATTTCGCCTGCAGCTTGCCAATCTGCAGCGCGATCTGCGCTATGCTACTGGTGAAATGCGTGGCATGCTCAAGAACCCGGCGGTGGGGCTCCGCTACGGCTTGAATCTTCTATCAAACCCGCTTGGTTATGTCGAAGGTGCGATTAAGGCAGTGGCCAGCGCGTTGCCGAACAAACAGTCGCCGGTGCCTGTAGAAATACTTTACGCCGATCTCGACACCTTATTCCACATCGAAGACGCCGACCTCAGTCGTTGGCGTCAGGTGCTGCCGCAACTGAAGTTCACTCCGGTACCCGACTACAGCCATAACTGGTTGATCTATCACGGCGAATATGCCTTCCAAAAGATGATCCTCGGGCGCGAGCATTCACAAGAAGCGTGACAGTGTGAAAAAGCTTATCCGTAACCTTCGGGAAAAAATGCCCTCGCGCGCGCAAGTTGCCGGGGCGATTCAGGGGGTTATCGGTGATAAGTTGCCGCAGCGCCTGCAGACCTCGATGCACTTCATCGGCGGAGATAAACCGCTGAAAGGGCATGTTGTGTTGTTTGTGCATGGCAGTGCCGACACCGAAGCAGGCTGGCAGGCAAAGAAAGGGGAGCTCAATTTCGGCGACCAATTACTGCTCGATTTCGGTGTGGCATCCGTTTATGTTCGGTATAATTCAGGACTTGCAGTCAGCGAAAATGGCGAAAAGCTCGCCACTCTCATCACTGAGTTTACAGAAAAGCACCGCGCGGTGCGCAAGCTGACCCTGATCGGTCACAGTATGGGGGGCCTCGTGATTCACTCTGCCCTTTATCATGCGCAGGCACAGAAACTCCGCTGGATCAAAAAAGTAGAACAGGTATTTCTGATCGGTACGCCGCACGCCGGCGCGCCGCTGGCTAAGATCGCAGACCAAGGCGAACAGATCCTGCAGTTTATTCCCAACCCGATAACGCTGATTGCCGCTTCGGTCGTCGGTCTGCGCAGTCGTGGTCTCAAGGACTTGAGCCGGGGCGAAGGCGGGTTGCCGGCCGGTGGTAACGTTCTGCTGCCCCGCGTGCGTTATGTGTTTATTGCGGGTGGAGTACAAAAAAAGCGCGGTGGGGTCATTAACCGGCTCCTTGGCGACGGCATGGTACGCGAGCCGAGCGCGCACCGTAGGGCGGCAGAGGCCGGGCCCCGTTTAGCGAAGCTGATACCCTATCTGAATAGCCGGGCAAAGGTGTTTGTCGAAACGGTTCCGGGCGCAGGGCATTTGGCGCTCCGCCATTCGCCCGCTGTTTACGGGGTTATTTCGGGGTATTTCCGCGCATAAGCAGGTCTTTTTTTAATTGACGGGACCTCCGACGAAAACCTTTGTTTACCCTATGCTGATTGTCGATAAGCCATTCGAGAAAGGCCTTATTCTGGCTGTCAAAGAAACGCGTATCGATATGTCGATTTCACGCAAGTTCCGTGAACAGGTGGCGAAATATCTGGAAAAGAAGCCCGCAATTGTGGTCTTTGATATGCACGAAACGGAATACCTCGACTCCTCGGCGCTTGGCGCACTGGTCACAATTCTGCGCGACGTCAAGAATTACGGCGGTGAAATCAGGCTGGCGAACCTCAATCAGACTCTGAAGACGTTATTTAAACTTTCGAAGCTCGAATCGATGTTCAAGATTTTCGAAACTGTCGAAGACGCCGCAAAGTAACGTGGCAAAAACCAGCGCTCGGGCTCAAAATGAGGGCCAGCGGGCCGATGATGCATCCCGGCAGAGTGGCCTAAACCCACAGATTGCTGCTACGCAGCAGCGTAAGGTCGTCGAAGCGCCTTGGCTACGCTATGTGTTTATTTCCATAGGCTTTATCTCGCTCGCGTTGGGTATCATTGGCGTCGTCACACCAATATTGCCCACGACGCCATTCATCTTGCTCAGCGGCTATTGTTTTGCGCGCGGTTCAGAGAGGTTCCATGATTGGATTCTCGCGCACCGATATTTTGGCCCGATGATCCGCGCTTTCCGCGATGAGAAGCGTATTCCGCTCAAGGCGAAGATTTTTGCTACGGTAATGATCGTTGTGACGATGACCGTGACGGCGTTGATCGTCAAAAAAACTTTTGCCATTGTCGGCATGGCCTCGGTCGGCGTCGCCGTCGTTACATATATCTGGACGTTTAAGAATTGAACTCGACGGAAAAAAAATTCCACCTGCTGACGAAGGATAATTATCCCCGTATCGTCGCGCTGCTGCGAAGATTGGCAAAAGGCCGGCGGTTTAGCCTCATGCAGCGCGCGCTGCACGCATTGCATCCGACTTCGCTTGCCCTGTTATGGGATTCATTCGACGAGAGTGAACGTGAGATCATTCTCGGCCAGTTGTCGAGCGACTATGCCGCAGAACTTCTGACCGAACTCGGTACCGACGAGCGTACTGCCATTTTTCGCAGCAAAGACACCGGTTGGATATTTGATCGCCTCGAAGAGCTGCAGACTGACGACATTGCCGAAATTTTGCGCGAACTGAGCCCGCGTGATACGAATTTCATTCTGCGGCGGTTCGATAAAAATTACACGGGAAAGATCAAAGAAATTCTCAAGTACCCCGAGGGCAGCGCGGGTGCGATGATGACTTCTGACTTTCTCGCTGTCAGCCGGCAGGCGACCGTTAAATCGATCATCAGCCAGTTTCAGAAGCTCGTCAAACAGAGTACAGGGGCTGAGAAAAAGAACAAAGTAACAACTGCCACGCCGATTTCGCATTCGCGCATCGATGACTTGCAGTTCACCTTCGTTGTCGATCGAGAAAATAAATTTCTCGGCTATATTCCACTACGTAAGCTGATACTCGAAAAATCGTCGCGCAAAGCATACGAGATCATGCAGCCGGCACAAGTAATGGTCACCCCCGATCAAGATCAGGAAGCAGTGGCGAAAATCTTCAAAGACTATAATCTATTGAGTCTTCCGGTCGTCGATTCGCGCGGCATACTGCTTGGCCAGATCACCGTCGATGACGTCGTCGATGTGCTCGAAGAAGAGGCGACTGAAGATATTCTGCGACTCGGCGGTGTTACGCAAGATGCGCCGCATGCCCAGTCGCTCGGGCGTATGGCGCGTGGCCGTTTGCCATGGCTTGCCATCAATCTCGGTACGCAGGTGATCGCCGCTTGGGTGGTGACTTTTTTTGACGAAACGCTCTCCAAAGTAATTATTCTTGCTCCGTTGATGACCGTGATTGGCGGTCAGGGGGGCAACGCGACGATGCAATCGGTCACCGTCGTGGTGCGCTCGCTCGCGCTGGGGCAAATCAATTCGCAGAATATTTTCAAAGTTATCGTGAAAGAAGTCGGGGTATGTTCGCTGAATGGTGCGCTGATCGGTCTTGTGGCCGCCAGCGTCGTATTCGTCTACACGCAGCGGCCGCTGATTGCGCTGTGCATGCTGATCGGCATGGTGTGCAATACATTCGTTGCCGGGCTCGCCGGCGCGATGTTGCCCTTAGGGTTGCGGCTGATACGCATTGACCCGGCGCTGGCTTCGGGGCCGATTGCAACTACCTTTACCGATATCTGTGGTTTTTCCGTTTTCCTCGGTGTGGCTACTGCGATGATGCACCGATTCGGCGGCTTATGAGTGTTCTGGAGAAAATCAACAGCGAGAGCAGACGGCGTGCGGCCGTTCTCGGCATGTTTCAGCCGGGGGAGCCCAGCCGTACGGATTTTGCCGCGGCTCTGCGCCGGCGCGGACCCATGCCGCAGCTGATTGCCGAACTCAAGCGCAAGAGTCCCTCTAAAGGCAGTCTCAAAGAAGGTTTGCCCGTCGCCGACGCGGTGCGGATGTATGCACCTTACGCGGCGGCGCTCAGTATT
>JAEUSA010000059.1 GCA_016788945.1 Leptospiraceae bacterium | reverse complement strand
CGGCCTCAATGTACGCGCGATCGAAACACCGGGCCATACCGCAGGGCATATTGCCTTTGAAATCGGCGGCTTCCTGTTCACTGCTGACTGCCTGTTCCATGGGGGGTGCGGCCATTGCCGCAGCGCCGGGGCGAATATCGAAGAGCACTACCGCACTTTGCACGAACGCCTCGCGCGCTTAAGGCCAGACCTTGTGCTGATGCCGGGTCACTACTATGCGCGGCGCAACCTCGATTTCAGCCTGCACGTCGAACCGGACAATGGTCGCGCGCGTGCATTGCGCGCACGGTTGAAGACTGACAGCGATGAAATGGCGCACCAGACGACGCTCAAGCAAGAACGCGAGTATAATCCGTTTCTGCGGCTGTCACGGCGCAACCTGCGCGCGCGGATTTCAGAACTCACGGGTCGCAATTTATCTGAAGCATCAGATTTCGCCGTGTTCCGTGAATTGCGTGCGCTGCGCGATACCTATTAGGCTTCACGACATACGGATCGTCTGCTCTGGGTTAACCGTTCAAGTAACCGGGTTCACACAACCGGGTTTACACCTTGTATAAAAAACAACTTTTGGCCAAAAGTAGCAGACATTTGTAAAATATAACGAATGAATCATCCGGACGCCATTTTCGCCAAAATTAGCGGGCTCTCCTCGCCTTCGCTACCGTCTCTGCTGCAGGCACTGCGCGCGTCTTTTCCCGATCTGACGGCCGTTTTTTCGACCAGCCTCTCGCTCGAAGATCAGGCAATCACCCACATGATTGCGAGCGAAAATCTGCCGGTGCGTATTTTTACTCTCGATACCGGCAGGCATTTTCCCGAAACTTATCGCGCTCTGCAGTCGACTCGCGAACGCTATAATCTCGACATCGAAGTGTATTTTCCGCAGACGCAGGCTGTCGAGCGCTTGATGCAATCCAAGGGTGCCTATAGCTTTTACGACAGCGTAGAGAACCGTAAAGAATGCTGCGCCATCCGCAAGGTCGAACCATTGGGCCGAGCACTTAAAGGCGAAGGGCTCGTGCGATCAAAGCCCGCAGAATTGTGGATTACTGGCATACGCAAAGCGCATTCACCAGAGCGCGCCGACCTGCCGCAAGTTGAAATCGACCACACACACAACATTGTCAAATACCATCCGCTGATGGATTGGAGCGATGCCGAGCTCAAAAAATACATCGACGACAATAATATCCCCTATAACCGCCTGCAGGACAAAGGTTTTCCGTCGATCGGCTGCGAACCCTGCACGCGCGCGGTCAAACCCGGTGAAAGCATGCGCGCCGGCCGCTGGTGGTGGGAAGACGCGGATAAAAAGGAGTGCGGGTTGCACGTACATTCATGAATATGACAGTCACACGTTCACATCTCGATAATCTCGAATCCGAGGCGGTCATGATTCTGCGCGAAGTGGCGGGGCAGTTCGAACGCCCAGCGCTGCTTTTTTCGGGCGGCAAAGATTCGATCGCACTCGTTAAACTCGCCGAAAAAGCGTTTCGTCCGGCAAAGTTTCCTTTTCCGCTCGTGCACGTCGATACCGGCCACAACTTTGATGAGGTCATAAAATACCGCGACGACATGGTCGCGCGCATCGGCGAACGCTTGATTGTGGCGAGCGTCGAAGACAGCATTCGCCGCGGCACCGCGGCTGAAGAAAAGGGAAAATTCCCCAGCCGCAATGCGATTCAGGCCGTGACGCTGCTCGAGGCTATCGCTGAACACAGGTTCGACTGCTGCATCGGCGGAGCGCGCCGCGACGAAGAAAAGGCGCGCGCCAAAGAACGGATATTCTCGGTGCGCGACGAGTTTGGCGGCTGGGATCCCAAGAACCAACGCCCCGAGCTCTGGCACCTATATAACGGCAATATCCACCACGGCGAAAATGTGCGCGTCTTTCCGCTATCCAACTGGACCGAACTCGACGTCTGGCTCTACCTCAAACGCGAAAAAGTCGAATTGCCTTCGATCTATTTTGCCCACCAGCGCGAGGTAATTCCGCACATGGGCCAGATTTTCCCGATCTCCAAATTTGTGAACGTCGAGGCGGGTGATCAGCTCGCAACGAAAAAAGTCCGCTTTCGTACCGTCGGCGACATGACCTGTACGGCGGCGATGGAATCGGACGCCGAAGATATCGACGCGATTATCGAAGAAGTGATGACGACACGCAGCGCCGAACGCGGCGCACGCCTTGACGACAAACGCAGCGAAGCCGCGATGGAAGAGAGAAAAAAAGGCGGGTATTTCTAACATGGATCTGATGAGGGTATTCACCTGTGGTTCGGTCGATGACGGCAAATCGACGCTGATCGGCCGGCTGCTTTATGACGCGAAATCCATCTTTCAGGAACACCTCGACCACATTGAAGCAAAAGACCGTGTGGGCGACGGCGAACTCAACCTCGCGCTGCTCACCGACGGCCTTAAGGCCGAGCGCGAACAGGGTATCACGATCGACGTCGCCTATAAATATTTTTCGACGCCGAAGCGCAAATTCATCATCGCCGATACGCCCGGCCATGTACAGTACACGCGCAACATGGTGACGGGCGCTTCGCTCGCCGACACGGCAATCATTCTGATCGATGCCCGACAGGGAATTCTCGAACAGACACGCCGGCACAGTTTTATTTCTCACCTGTTGCGCGTACCGCATCTCATTGTGTGCGTGAATAAAATGGATCTCGTCGGATTCAGCGAAGCGCGTTTTCGCGAGATTGAAGCCGATTTTCGCGCCATGGCTGCTGAACTCAATTTTAAACAGACGACGCTGATACCGATTTCAGCGCTCAAAGGCGACAATATCGTCAACAGCTCGGCCGCGATGCCGTGGTATACCGGCACACCACTTTTGCAGACTTTGGAAGAGAGTGATGTGCACCGCAAAGGTGCTGCCGGCACGCGCTTCACCGTGCAGTATGTGCTGAGACCGCAGTCGACCGAACTGCATGATTTTCGCGGGTTTGCCGGTGTGCTGCGCTCGGGAGAATTCAAAACCGGGCAAAAGATACGCGTCGAGCCATCGGGCGAAGAGGCGACGATCACGGCGCTGCATTTTTCAGGGCAGCCTGTCTCCGAAATTTACGCCGACGATTCTGCGGTGATTGAACTCGACCGCGATATCGACATCAGCCGCGGCGATATTTTTGTGCCGGTCGGCGAAACAGTGCGCAAATCGGCGCTTTTCTCAGCCCGGCTCACCCACCTCGATACGGCCGCTCTGAAACTCAATTATGCATATTACCTGATGTGCGGTACGCGCAAAGTGAAGGCAATGGTGAAGTCGATCAACAGTAAACTCGACATCCACAGCCTCAAATTTAACGCCGGCGGTGAAGCGAATGCCGTGGCGCTCAATGAAATCGCTGAGGTGACGATCAAAACGGCGCAACCGATTGTTTTCGACAGCTACCGTGACAACTGGACCACCGGAGCTGCTGTGCTGGTAGATGCGCAGACCAACATGACCTCGGCCGCACTCATGCACAACGAGGCGATCGATTGAATGGTTTTGTCACCATCGCGGGCGCAGGCCCTGGTGACATCGACCATCTGACTGTCGGCGTTTTGCGCGAAATTCAATCCGCGCAGGTGATACTCTATGACGCCCTGTTGAGTCAATCGATCATCGCCGAATTCCCCCACGACGCAACGACGATCTACGTGGGTAAACGCTGCGGCAACCACACCTATACGCAGACGATGATCATCGCCGCGATGATTGAGCATGCCATGGCGGGACGCCGGGTCCTTCGTCTCAAGGGCGGTGATCCTTCGGTGTTTGCGCACCTCGCAAGCGAAATAGCCGCGCTCGAAGCGCTCGACATTTCCTACCGCATTCTACCCGGTGTGAGCGCGATGCACGCCGCGGCGGCAGAACTCAAACGGCCGCTCACGCTGCGCCAAGACAGCCGGCATATCTGGGCGACAGACGGTCATGCTGCCGATCTTGAGCGCCACATGCCGGCGATGGCTGCATTCACCGGAACGCTGATTTTTTACATGGCAGCTGGTCGCACGGCGCAGATCGCTGAGTTGCTGATTGCTCATGGCATGCAGGCTGACACACCGGCCGCGCTCGTTGAAAACGCCGGTACTGCAACTGCAGTAAACCATTCGGGCAATCTCGCTGATTTTGCTACGGGCCGGCTCTGCCGTTCGACCTCAGGCGCGGGAATTTTTCTCACCGGTGTTGCCTTGGCCACACGAACAGAAGAAGACACGCAATCGGTGAATCATGCATCTGCCCCTCAGCTTTGACCTAACCGACCGCAAGGTTGTTCTGATCGGCGGTGGCAAAGCGGCGCTCGAAAAATTTGTTCAACTCGCAAAAACACCCTGCGAGCTCAAAATCATCACACCGCGATTCAATGATGATTTTAACGCTGCGCTCGAAAAAAAAACAACGGCAAAGCTCCATATCGAATTACGAAAATTCAACGACGGCGATATCGATGGCGCATTCATGGTATTTTCCGCAATTGATGACACCGATACCGCGGAGCGTATATTCCAACTCTGCCGGGCACGCGGCATTCTCATCAACAGCGCCGATGACCGCGCGCGTTGTGATTTTTACACCAATGCAGTCATCGAACGGGGTTCAATACAGGTGGCGGTATCAAGCGGCGGTCGTTTCGCGGGATTAAGCGCGGTACTGCGCCGACATCTCGAAGCATTGATACCTGCCGAACTCGATCAGGAATGGGAAAAAATTTTTGCTCTGCGCGAACGCGCGCTTGCTTTACAGAGTGTCAGTGAAAAAAAATCCGTCATAACGAACATCGTACGCGAACTCGAGCAGAAATATTTTGCGCGTCGAAGCGATACGAAAACCCCGGAGAAGAATACATGAGCACAACGCAAAGCGAACTTTCAGAAGTCGAGCTTATCAAAGAAAAATCTGAAGGCCTGCGCGGCACCATAGCCGAGGGTCTCGCTGACGGCAATGACGGTTTTTCTGAAGACGACAAACAACTGCTCAAGTTCCACGGGCTTTACCAGCAAAAAAACCGGGATAAGAAGGCCGATGGCGAGGGCGAAAAGAAGAACTCCTTCATGCTGCGCGGCCGTATACCCGGTGGCAGGCTGACTGCCGAACAATACCTCGCGTGGGATTACCTTGGCGAACGTTTCGGTGGCGGCGCACTGCGGCTAACAACGAGGCAATCAGTGCAGCTGCACGGGCTACTCAAAGAAGATCTGAAATCGGTCATGCAAGAAATCCACCGGGTGGGATTAACTTCGGTGGGCGCATGCGGCGACGTGGTGCGCAACGTCACCGAGGCGCTTAACATCACAGGTAATCCGCTCTACGGCCAACTCAGCTATTTTTCGCAATTGTTGTCTGATTACTTCAAATATGAATCTACCTCATACGTTGAAATCTGGCTCGACGACGTGCAGCAGAACCCGGTCAAGCAAGAGCGCATCTACGGTAAAACCTATCTGCCGCGCAAATTCAAGATCGCCGTCTGCCTTGCGGGTGAAAACGGCGTCGACCTCTACGCCAATGATATGGGTTTCGCGGCAACTGCCGTGAACGGCAAAATTGACGGTTTCTTCGTGTTCGTCGGCGGCGGTGGCGGTATGACGCACAACAAACCCGAAACCTTTCCGCGTGCCGCCGACCTCTTAGGCTGGGTTCCCGTCGATGCGCTGCTGCCGATTGCCACTGCGATTGTGACGGCGCACCGCGATTTCGGCGACCGCACCAACCGCAAACATGCGCGCCTGAAGTATGTACTCGCCGACCGCGGTGTGCAATGGTTCCGCAACGAGGTAGAGACGCGCGCGAAAATTTCGTTCGATACGGTGCGCCCCCTTCCCGCGTGGAAAGTCCCCGAATACCACGGTTTCATCAAAAAACCCGACGGTAAATATAACTTCGGTCTCTACATCATGAATGGCCGCATCAAAGATATTCCCGGCTACCGGCTGAAGACGGCGATACAGCTGGCCGTTGCGCGCACCGGGGTATCGGTGCAGCTCACACCCGATCAGGATATGCTGTTTCTCGACATGGACGACAAGCAGCGCCTCGAATTGCTGCACATCTTCAAGTCTCACGGTATCAACACCAACCGTCCTAACGCACTCTACCGCCGCGCGCTTGCCTGCGTTTCGCTGCCCACATGCGCGCTGGCGCTCACCGAAAGCGAACGCTATTTTCCGCACGTGATACGCGACATTAACCGCCTTGTGGAAAAATATAACCTGATGGATCGTGCGCCGCTGGTGCGCATGACGGGTTGCCCCAACGGCTGCGGTCGACCCTACTCGGCCGAAATCGGCATCGTCGGCCAGCAGAACGGTGGCAAATACGCCATTTTTCTCGGCGGCAATTATGCCGGTACCAAGGTCGGCGAAGCCGTATTACAGAAAGTACAGATGACTGAGTTGCCGGCGCATCTCGACAAAGCGTTTGCCTTTTGGAGCAAAGAAAGCCAGCCCAAAGAACGTTTCGGCGACTTTATTGCTCGCGTGGGCATCGACAAGATCAAGGCGCTACTGGCGACCACCGACAAATAGAAGGCGCGCAAAATTTTGCAGCGCGCTCATTTGAGCTTGGCCGGCAAGCCTATTGTGCACTGGCGTGCTCAACCGGCAGCGCTATGGTAAATCTCGTTCTTCCGGGCGTGCTCGAAAGCGCCAAGTAGCCGTGGTGTTTCAGCACCACATTGCGGATAATCCCGAGGCCTAAGCCAGTACCTTCACCGGGGGCTTTAGTCGTAAAAAAAGGATCAAAAATTTTGCTCTGTAGCTCGGTCGGTATGCCGGGGCCTGAATCTTGCAACGTGATGCACACGTAACGATTCGTCGCTTTTTCGCCCAATGCCGCCTCAAGCTTGTCGTCGTCATGCACGTTCTTGGGGTCAAGCACCGCATCCAACGAGCGCTCGCGGATAAAGATGTCGATCGTTCCTTTACCCTTCATCGCGTGCACCGAGTTGACGATCAGGTTGCTATAAATCTGGTTGAGTTCACCCGGGTTACAGGTGATCTTCGACACCGGCTCATAGTGCCGGTTCACCTGCACGCCATGTTTCAGCTGGTTATGGAATACGGTCAGCGTATTCTCGACGCCTTCACGTACATCGATGTTCTCGGCCTCGGCCTGATCGCGGTGCGAATAATGCTTCAACGCCTTGACAATACTCAGAATCGATGACAGTGCAAAGCGCATGTTGCGCAGATTCTTTTCAATATTGAGCAGCGCGCGAAAAATCTGAAATTCTTCGTCCGATGCCTGCGCAGAGAGGGTAATAATGCTGTCGTCGTCGCCGAGGCCAAGATCGATCAGAAAATCGGCGCGCGCGGCGGCTTCTTGCTGAGACAGGCTCGTACCGGTCGTCAGGCGTCCTACGAGTTCACGTCCGGCGCGCAGTTTTTCCACCGCGCTCAGAATTTTGAAGTCTTTCTTGTCGCGCACGCGCTGCGTTTCGGCGAGCAGACGGCGCATCGGGCCCGGCGGAATACGGTCGGCGACAATTTCGCTCATGATCAGCTGTAGGTTATTGTTGAGATTTTCGGTCGCACCGCTCACCACCGAAGTCGGCGTGTTGATTTCGTGCGCAATGCCCGCGACCATCACACCGAGGCTTGCCATTTTTTCCTGCTGAATCAACTGCGCCTGGGCATTCGAAAGTTCGCTGGTGCGCTCTTTGACTTTTTCTTCGAGATGGTAGAGCATTGCATGCAAGCGTTCGTAGAGCGCTGCGTTCGAAAGCGACACCGTCGTGATGTCACGTATCTCGAGCAGAAAACGGAGCTCTTTTTTCGTATAATGTCTGCCGCCTTCGCGGGCGACCAAGTAAAGCAGCGCGAGCACAGATTTATTGAGATTAAAAGGCACAATAATTTCAGCCTGCGTTGCGTTGAAGAATTCGAGAGCCGCCTCGCGCACGGGTCCGAATTTTTTGCTGTGTTGAAAATCGTGGCGGCTGAAAATGCGGTCTTGCTCACCCAACCACAGCATAAAATCGTCGAATATGCGGAATTTGAGATTCTCGCTGCGGTCGGCGGGTTTAACCGGTATAAAAGCCCCGGCGGCGTCGTTCCAGTAGAGTACGATCGAGCGCGTATCGGTGAATATTTCGTCGATCAGCTCTTGCACCCGCGTGATCGCCTCTTCAATATTGAGCAGCGAGATGATGCTGCGCTGGTATTGGCGGCGCTTAAGCGATAGCGAGCTGTTCCGCATTCAGTTTTTTTTCAGCTTCTTTGCCTCTAATGCAGCGCTCAATTTTTCGAGCGTCTCGAATGCCTTGGTCGGGTCACCATCGAAGAATTGCAGCAAAGACAAATCCAGCATATCCTTTGCCGTCTTACGTTCTTTGCCCTCGATTGTCTCCCTTTTTTTGTGGATCGTCTTTTTCTTCTCGGGCTCCACCTGCTCTCTCAGGGCGGTATAGAAAGTCTTGAGTTCTGGGTCGCGCGCGGCTACTTTTTTGAATCCCGCAGCTGCCTGCCGCAGATCACCGCCTTTCAGTGAAATCTTTGCAACGAGCCCCAATAACACCTTGTCTTCGGGCGATTTGGTGAGCAGCAGGTTGATCTGGCGCAGCGCGAGTTCGGGGCGGTCGGTGTGAAAATACAGTAACGCCAGCGCGGTCTGTGCCTGCGTGTTCTGCGGATCGATCTTGAGTGCATTGCGTATCGAAATTTCAGATTTATCGTTGCGCCCGGTTTTGCCGAACACATACCCCAAAAGCAGGTGCGCGTTCAGATAACGCGAATCAAGCCGCAACACCGACTTCAGCGCTTTTTCCGCCGATTTGAAATCCGACTTCTTATAATATTCTACCGCAAGGTTATAGTGCGCGCGCACATCGTTTTTCGACACCAACGCCCGCTGGTAGCAGGTGATCGCTTTGTCGGATCTCCCCTGTTTGGTGTATATCGCCCCGGCATTGAGCCACGCGTCGAAGAAGTTCTGATCAATTTGCAGTGCCATTTTGTATTTCTCCAGAGCAAGGCGAAGGTCGCCTTTTTTTTCTGCTTCGAGCGCCTGTTCAAAAAGCAGGTTACGCGCTTTGCGTGTTCTCCCGTCCCCTTCCGTCGAAGCCATTATTTCCCTGTTTCCATTCGTCCGGGATGCAGGTGCCGCCCGGGCATACTGTTTTGAATTTCGGCTGTTTTTGCGGAGCTCCGGCAGCAAAAAATCACCGCCGCCCGACCAAGGGCCTGAGGTATTTCGGCTGCCGCCACGGCCGGCTTCGTCCCCTTTAGTGATTTACCCGCTCTCTCACTTTTTAGCTTGTTCGCCCATGCCACTACCCTCCATAGAGCAAGTTGACTTCACCGGCAAGAAGGTGCTGCTCCGCGTAGACTTTAACGTGCCGCTCGACAAGGCCAGCGGGGCGATCAGCGACGATACGCGTATGGTAAAAAGCTTACCGACGATTGAACTGCTGCTAAACCGCGGCGCGGCAGTCGTCATTATTTCACACCTTGGCCGTCCGGAAAAAAGGGATAACAAATCCCCGGGTGACCCGTCTTTGAGCCTGAAAAAAGTCGCTGCGCACCTTGCTGAACTTCTGCCCGGCAGAACGGTCAATTTCTCTGCCGAAGCTGTCGGCCCTGTCGCCGAAGAAGCGGCAGGTAAGCTCAAGGCAGGTGACATTCTTGTGCTCGAGAATATCCGCTATTACGACGAAGAAACGGCGAAAGAAGAAAAGGTTCGCAGCGAATTTGCCAAAAAGTTGTGCAAACTGGCCGACATCTATGTCGATGACGCATTCGGCGCAGCCCATCGCGCGCATGCCTCTATCTACGAATGCGCCAAAATTCTGCCAGGTTATGCAGGCCTCTTGCTCAAGAAAGAAATCGACATGCTCGAAAAGCTGGTCACTAACCCGCCCCGCCCTTTCGTCGCAATTATCGGCGGGTCTAAAGTATCGTCGAAACTCGCGGTGCTCGAAAATCTGATCAGCAAAGCAGATTCGATTCTGATCGGCGGCGCTATGGCGTATACATTTCTCAAATCACGCCTGATCGAAGTCGGCAATTCGATGATTGAAAAAGACTATCTCAGCCAGGCCTTTCAGATCGTCGACAAAGCCGCCTACAACAAGAAAGAGCTGTTGCTGCCCGAAGACCATGTAGTGTCATCGGAGTTTGGCGAAAAAGGGAAAATTAAGACGGTTAAGCGGGCAATCCCCGATGGTTTCATGGGTATGGACATCGGCCCGAAAACCGCAGACCATTATGCGAAAGTCATCAAAAAGGCACAGACCGTACTATGGAACGGCCCCATGGGCGTCTTCGAAATGAAGAAGTTCTCTTCGGGTACGATTGCGATCGCGAAGGCGATGGCCAAGACCAAAGGCACGACGATTGTCGGCGGCGGTGACTCGATCTTTGCGCTCGCGCAGGCAGGTCTCGAAGACAAGATGACGCATGTTTCCACCGGTGGCGGTGCAACGCTTGAATACCTCGAAGGCAAGAAGCTGCCCGGGGTTGAAGCACTCATGAAGTAGCCCCTTGCTCGATTGGTCTGACAAACTTTCTGCGGTAGTACAATCCCTCAAACCATCGGGGATACGCCAGTTCTTTGATATCGTCGCGACGCGCAAAGACTGCATTTCGCTCGGGGTCGGCGAACCCGACTTTGTCACACCGCAGGTGGTCATCGACCATGCTGTGCAGGCGCTGCGTGACGGTTATACGCATTATACAGGCAATGCCGGTTTACTCTCACTGCGCAAAGAAATCGCTCGCTATCTCGAGAATGAATATGCGCTGAGTTATAATCCTGAAAAAGAAATTCTGATCACCGTCGGCGTTTCGCAGGCGGTCGATATAGCCTTTCGCGCGCTCTTGAATAACGGCGACGGGGTTATTTACCCCGAACCGTGCTACGTTTCATACGACCCGATGATTCGCCTTGCGGGGGGCGTGCCACAAAAGGTTCTTGCTACCGAAGCGACCGATTTTGCGCTGCAGGCGGCCAATATCTCCGACGTCATTGACAGCAATGGCGCAAAATCGAAAGTTCTATTTCTGAATTACCCATCAAACCCGACGGGGGCATCGATCGGCCGCGCGGAACTCGAACGTATTGGGCAGGTAGCACAGAAAAATAATCTGATCGTGATCTCCGACGAAATTTACGGCGAACTCAATTACGAAGAGAAGCATATTCCGTTCGCGACTCTGCCGGGTATGCGCGATCGCACCCTGCTGTTAGGCGGTTTTTCGAAGGCCTTTGCGATGACGGGCTGGCGCATCGGCTATGCTTGCGGCGATGAAAACCTGATACGCTCGATGACCAAGATACACCAGTATTCGATGTTGTGCGCGCCGACGATCGGGCAAATTGCAGCCGAAACGGCGCTCAAATATGCAATACCGGAACGCGACAAAATGCGCGATGAATACCGCGCGCGCCGCAACCTGATCGTCAAAGGCTTCAACGACATGGGGCTCAAGTGTTTTATGCCGCAGGGCGCATTCTACGTTTTCCCGGACATCCGCAGCACCGGTAAATCTTCGATGGATTTTGCCAAAGACCTGCTCGAACAACAAAACGTTGCGGTTGTTCCCGGCACCGCGTTCGGTGATTCTGGCGAAGGTTTTATTCGCTGCTCTTATGCGACGGCGCGAAAAGAGATTGAAGCCGCGCTCACCAAAATTGCCGCGTTTGTTCAGAGTTGACAGACTTCTGAGTTAGAAGCCCCAAAAAGGTTCTGTAACCGGGCGTTGTCAAAACTGGTTCAGATTTCTGGGCGTTTCTATTGCGTCGCTAACACCTGAATTTCAGCAGCAGTCAGCTTGCGGTTAAAAAAAGCGACCTGATCGAGGTCGCCTTGAAAGTAACCGCGATAGGCGTAGCCGATTGTCATCGGTGCGGCAGACCACCATTGTTGCTGGCCGGTTACAGGAGAAGTGCCGCTGCAGGTGCAGGGGCCGCCTAAAATCGGGCAATCGGAACCGGCGTGTGCCGTGTTGGCAAGAGCAACACCATTTACATAGATTACACCGAGTCGCGTCGCGGCATCATTCACGTACACTATGTGACGCCACTGACCGACAATCAACTGCCCTGCGGCCGTGACGCCATAGGTGTTCGCCGTATTAGCGCCGGTACCGTTAAAAAACGATTGCGCCGCAATACCACCACCGGCTTCTGTATTCAAAGTGAAACCCGGATTTGCAAGTGGACCTGTCTGATAACCCATAAGCGATCTCTGCGCAGCAACTTGTGCCGGTTTTATCCACAGCGAGACACTGAAACTTTCATCGCATTTTGCAAGAAAACTATTCAACATATACTGGCTCGTGCCATTGAACGTCGCTGCGGCATTGGGCGATCCAAATCTGTCTGTAGCCGTATAAGTTGGATCGACGCCAGTAAATGCGCCCATGCTCAAGGTGGCATGGTTACCCGATCCACTGACATCGTTTCTGTTGCCATCTAACTCATACCAAGCATAAACCCCGGTCACTGCCGACGGCAAAGCCGAAATACCGGACGCCGGTTTTGAGCTCAGATCAGACCAGATTTGCACTGGCGTGACACCTTCGACGACATAGAGATCTTGCGCTGTCTGGCCGGTATCTGCAGCCGAAACGACAATAAAATCGCCTGCAGCATTTCCCGTATGTGCAATCGAAAGTGATTTCGCCGCCACTTTTGCCGTACTGAGTGTTGTCTGTAGCTTGGTCACCGTCGCACTTGCCGATGAATATGACGAGGTGCTGACGGTGCCATTTTGCAGAGTGATATAGCTATCTTGAATGCCAGTTTGCGCCGGTGCAACGCGTGCTACAGCCGAGAGGCCCGTATTCGGCATTGATGTAAGGGCAATATTCAGAATAGCCGGATTCAGCCAATAAACCTGACCGTTTGAACTGCGACCGTATAGGCCGGTACCGACATCATCGATGCCCACGATGGTGAGCCGGCGCCAGACAGAATTGACAATCGAGGTAAAGCTCGCCGTGTTGAAAGTGCCTGCCGTCGCCAGAAAGTCGGCGTACTGGATAACGCCCTGCGCATTGTTCAGATAGATTCGCAGGTTCGCGCCGTTCTGCGTTGCGGCGAATGTGATCGCCCCGGCATAGTTGAGAGGCGTTGCCGCCAAAGTCAGTACAGCCGGGCTATTGAAAGCCGGTAGTTTCTGGTCATTGTTATATGCTGCCACCGAACGGGCGATGAAGACATTGTGCGTCCCTGCAGAGCAACCAGCACAGCTGCGATCAGATCCGAAGACGAGCACGAGGTACCCGTCCGGCATCTTCACGATGTACGGATTGTACTCCGTCGTAGCAGATTGTGAAATCGGTGAACCATCGGCGAGACGCAGCGACACTTGGCCGCTGAGTTTTGCGCGCGACGTACCGGCATTGCAGGCAAAGAGGCCCCATACCACAGAAACTACCACCAATACGTTACATACCTTCATATTCTCTCCTTTCGTACCCCACCGCCCTCATACCAACTTCCCCGCATGCGGGGGAAACAGACGGAAAATTAAAACACCAACGTCAGGCTCACGATATGCGCCTGCCTGAGCGCGCGGCCGTCGGAACCATCGCCTGCCAAAGCCGGGTATGCCTCCCCCGGCTTAAATACACCAAACCCGTAGAAGAATTGGATATCGGTACGCGGCGTCAAAATCAGGCCGATATCTCCCGCCATACCCACGTCCGAAGAGAATTCGGTCGCGGCCGAATCAGAAATTCCACCGGTGGGGGATGTTTTTCGGTATAACGAATATTTTGCCTGCAGGCCGATATTGCGCGACCAGTACCAGAATTTGAACGGCCTGACTGCAACGCCACCGCGGTAAATTTGCATATTGGTGAGCCTGGGCTTGAGCGCAAGGCCACCTGAATAAGCGCCAAAACTCTGGAATGCATTGTAGGTGCCGTCCGTATTTGACTGCGATGCAGTATT
>JAEUSA010000049.1 GCA_016788945.1 Leptospiraceae bacterium | reverse complement strand
CTCAGCCTCGCGGGATACCTCGGTTGCCAAGTTTGTCATCTTTTACCCATAGCGTGGCTTATCGTGGTCATCCACATCGGCTGTTATTCGGTACCCGTTGCTTTTTATGTGATGGGCGATGCACTGTTCAAAGATAATTTTCGCTTTCAGCTGAACCATCTGCTGCTTCTACTCAGTGTTGAAATCATAAACTTCGGCGTTTTTTTCTTCTGGAAAAACCATGGCGGGCACACATCTCTCGCGTCAGGGCTCGCGTTCGTGCCGGCAGGTGTCTCGCTGGCGATCATCGCCGCGACACTCGCAAGAGTTGTGCGCGGTCGCGGTGCCGATCTCGTCGAAATGCGCCGGCGCTTTCGCCTGCAGTTTCTTGCAGTCACGGGCGCGGCCATGTTGCTCGTTCTCGCCAAGGAGATCGTCTATCCCCCGCATGGCGTGCCGCCCGTTCTCGATTTTATCCATGCGGCGGCTGTACTCGCGCTGGTCTGGTATTTCGGCATTCGCCTTCTGCGTAGCGGTGCCGATAGTTTTGGGGAAGAAACCCGCGAGAAGAAGGCGGCGATGCCCTCAGCCGACTATGCATCTCTGCTGGCAAAACTCGACCACGCGATGACAAGCGAGAAAATTTACACACGCGAGAATCTATCGATCGGGCGCCTTGCCGAACATTTGGGCACGCGCGAATACATACTGCGCCGGGCTATTAACTCTGCGCTCGGCTACCGTAACTTTAATGACTTTTTGAATGAAGCCCGAATCCGCGAAGCACAACGTTTACTTGCGTCCGATGCCGCGCCCGCGATTATCCGCGTTGCTATGGACCTCGGTTTTGGCTCCCTTGCCCCATTTAACCGCGCCTTTAGGGAAAAAACCGGCGCCTCGCCGAGCGAATTCCGCAAAAAACAGGCATAAATACCGATCGATTTTGAAATCGAGTGGATTTCGGCCTGATTTTGGGCTTTGATCGACGATGAAACAGATTCGAAGATATCTGATTGTGCTGGCGTTCGCACTGGCCGCCTGTGGCGGCAAGCAGGTACGCCGTGAAATTCGCCTGAAAGACGGTCACGGCATCGAAACGGCTCGGCTCAAGGCCGCCATCGAAGCTCTCGAAAGGGACAGGGTGAATATACACAGCGTGCTTGTCGAACGCAAGGGAGAAATCGTCGCCGAATATTATGGTCAAGGCAGCGACCGTACGATGGCAAAACGCTACGGGTTAGGAAATCCCTTCGCGGGCGAAACTGTTTTCGACCTGGAAACCTTACACGATGTGCGCTCCGCCTCGAAGAGCGTCACGGCACTACTCTTCGCCCTCGAGCGCTACCGAAAAGACATGCCGCTGCCGCACGAGCCGGTGCTGGCACATTACCCTGAATTGGCCGATTTCGCCACGCCTGAAAAAAACAAAATTACGTTCGCGCATCTTTTAACGATGAGCAGCGGACTCGAATGGCATGAGTGGGGTAGAAGTTTTCTGACGAGCGATGAGACGCAACTCTTGTGGAAATCCGCTACTGCGCGCTTTGTCTTGAACAAACCGCTCGTCTCTACGCCCGGTACGGCTTTTCTCTACAGCGGCGGTAACACTGCTGTACTTGCTGACACATTAGTACGCCGCACAGGTAAGCCGTTTGAAGAAATCGCGCGCGCCGAACTTTTCGAACCGCTGGGCATCACCGAATGGGAATGGGCGAAGGATTCATCTGACCGCCCGCTCGCGCATGCGGGTTTGCGCCTGAAGCCACGCGATATGCTGAAAATCGGCAGACTGGTTCTGCAAAAAGGAAAATGGCGGGGCAGACAACTCATTGCGCGCGAGTGGATAGAACAGATGACGCGCACGCAAATACAGACGCAGGTCGATTTTTTCTCAGGCCACGGCGAAAAGCTGGGGTATGGTTACCAATGGTGGACAGGCACGAGCCCGCACCATGGTGGCCTCGTGGCGTGGAGCGCCGCAGTCGGTAACGGCGGCCAGCGCATCTGCGTCGTGCCGCAGCTTGATCTCGTGATCGTCACAACCGCTGGAGATTATGGCGAGCGCACCATACAGCAGCGCGTGGGCCGTCTCATCGATGAAGTGATTGCGGCCGTAAAATGATGGCCGATCTTAGCCGGTCGATGCCTAACGGCGACCATGCGGGTGTGCCTTGCGGTAGGTTTCAAACAACCGTTCTTTTGCGACCTGTGTATAGTTCTGCGTCGTCGAAACACTCGCATGGCCGAGCATCTCTTGAACATGCCTGATATCTGCGCCGGCGTTCAGCAAATCGGTGGCAAAGGAATGCCGCAGACTATGCGGCGTAATGCGGCGGTCGAGATCAAGCTCCCTCACGCTCTTTTTTAGCAGATAATGCGCACCGCGCCGTGTGAGCGGGGTACCTTTAAAATTCAGGAAAAGATACGGCGATTGTTTGCGCATGCGGTAAAGCGTGTCGGCCCTAAACGGAAGATAATCGATGATCGCCTGTCGCGCCGCCGCACCGAGATAGACGACACGGTCTTTATTCCCCTTACCCCTCACCTTAATTTCATCGGGTATATGCTCGTCGGAAAATTGGGGCATCGAGAGCGACAAGGCCTCTGAAATGCGCATGCCCGATGAATAGATCGTCTCCCATAATGCGCGGTCGCGCGCCGAAGTAAACTTTTCTTCATGAGCGCGTGACTCCAGCAGGGTTTCGAGCTCGATGGGCCGCAGCGGCCTCGGTAACAGGCGTTTATAACGCGCCGCCTTGAGTGACCGTGCGGGATTATTGTCGATCAGTTTGCGCTGCTCGAGAAAGCGATAATAAGCCTTGATCGCCGAGAGTTTACGCGCCTGCGTTCGGCGCTCAAGCGGTTCTGTGCGCTTGCGTAGCGCACCCAAAAAAGCGTAAATGTCATCACCGACGGCATCTTCTGCCGCGATACCCTCTGCTTCCATGAAGGCGCACCACTGGCCTAAATCGCGCGCGTAGGCCTCGCGCGTGTTTACCGACGCATTGCGCTCAACTTCAAGGTATTCGGCAAAAGTTTGCAGCCATTGCCGCATAACTATATATCGGAATGTAATCGGTCATGGGTAAAGGCAGGCAACGGAAATTCTATGCTCCGCCGCGCCTCGGTGCGGCGAAACGGTAAAAAACAATGCCTGAAAGTACAAAGATGGATCCCACTAAGGGACCAAAGAGCAGGGCAATTCGGAACGCAACCGCATCGTCGGGCTTGGCACCTGCCCGGTAGCCGATCGCCCACAGTAGCACGCCCGAGAGCATGACGGCAACGCCACGCGATGCTTTGATGCCGAATTTCCACACGCCAAAATAGAGCCCCTCGCGGCGTTCACCACTGCGTGCAAAATCATCATCAGCGGCGTCGGCAACGTATGAATCAAACAGTAGAATGCAGCCGGTAAAAATACCCCCGGCGATTGCCGCGGCAACGGGTCCCGCCACCGAGTTTTGCGGAAACAGCGGATAACACAACATCGTCATCAACCCCAGCGCAATGATACCGAACGTTGCCGGTTTATCTTTTCCGTATTTGTCGGCAAGTTTGACCCAGAGCACAACGGACAAAGACCAGATAATGATGAACACGATCAGGACGAGGGCAAACTGTTTCTCATTCAACTTCAGGAAATGGTCATAGTAATAACGGGCCAGCGTAGAATTGATCGCCACACCTATGTATGCGAGAAATCCGGCCACGAACAGCCAGACAAAAAAGCGGTTAGAGAGCGCTGCACGAAAATCGGCGATGAGCCCCGAGGGCTTGTGCGTCGCTGGGGCACTCGCTATTTTCAGCGTTGCGGCGCAGGTGAAAACGGCGAACAGACAAAAAACACCGATCGCTGCTGCAACGATAGATTGGTTTTCGCTGAGCGCCGGCATCAGTAAACCGATAATAAGGCCGATGTTGGCAAACAGTAATCGCGTTGCAAAAACACGTACCCTGAGCTGCGCGTCGCTCGTCAGCTCTGCTGAAATCGCCGCGTGTGGTACGGTAACGAGTGTAATACCCGTGTTGAGCAAGAGGCTCGCGAACAATAATTGCGCAAACAGCAGAGTTGCGCCGCCTGCGGTGTAGGGTGAAAACAACCATAATAAAGACGGCGCAATGACTAACGCCCCGACCACGAGAAACGGTTTGCGGTTTCCCCACCGGCTGCGAAAACGATCTGAGAAAGCGCCGACAAAGGGATCAATAAAGGCATCCCAGGTCAGAGCGATACCGGCCGCAACTGAAGCGAGATAACTTTCAACGCCGAGGCGGTCGGTGTAAAAAATCAGCAACTGCAACCGAACGAAAAACTCAACAGCAAAAATACCCGATTCCGCAAACGCATAGAGCGCAATGCGGCTTACCGTCACTGTTTTTCTCCGTAAGAGAATACGACGCGCACGTAGAGGCTCTTGCCGTCAGGGCCGTTGATGTTAGATATTCCCTCGTACTTCATTAACCGCCGTGTCGTGGTGTCGTACCATAACTTGATGGGTTTCACCAGTTGCCTGAGCACAAAATTATCGAGTTCGAGATAGACGTGGCAGGTGTCGCTGAGAGATTTTCGTCTGAGCCTGAAGCGAAAATAGTCGAGTTCGACAGGCACGGCAAAAAAGAAACTGCGCGTACTGCCGGCACAGATCGCATCGTAATTCTCACGGACAAAATAATCAAATCCGGCGTCGAATACGGCCGGCTGCGGCGTGTTGAGTGCCTTCGACTTTACCGGTTGGTCTTTTTTGCGCCGGGCATAATAGATGACACGACCACCTTCACGCTTGATACCTTCTTGATAACCGTCGCGCACATCATTGAGTTCGTATGCAGGCTGAGTTTTCG